>JBDTZX010000041.1:0-1820 GCA_040004895.1 Rhodanobacter sp.
CCGTCATCGAAGCCATACCAGCGCTCCTTGAAAAAGAAATGGCCGCTCATCTCGCCAGCCAGCTCGGCGCCGGTCTCGCGCATCTTGGCCTTGATCAACGAATGGCCGGTGCGCCACATCAACGGACTGCCGCCCGCATCCAGGATCTGGCCCTTCAGATGGCTGGTGCATTTGACGTCGTAGATCACCGTGGCACCCGGCTGGCGCGACAGCACGTCACGCGCAAACAGCATCAGCAACCGGTCCGGATAGATGATTTCGCCGGACCGCGTCACTACGCCTAGACGATCGCCATCGCCGTCGAAAGCAAGCCCGAGATCGGCGCTGGTCTGCTTCACCGCAAGAATCAGGTCCTCAAGATTCTGTGGATCGGACGGATCCGGATGATGATTCGGAAATGTTCCGTCGACATCGCAATACAGCGGAGTCACCTCACAGCCGACCCCTTCCAGCACCTGCGGTGCCAACGCACCGGGAATGCCGTTGCCACAGTCAACGACCACTTTCAGACGGCGCTCGGCCAGCACATCGGAAACGATCTTCTCGATGTAGTCAGGCGCCACATCGACTTGTCGCAGGCTGCCCCGACCGTCGCCATCGAGCGAGCCGCTGGCAATGCGCTGGTACAGGTTCTGGATCGCCCCCTCGGACAGCGTCTCGCCACCCACCACGATCTTGAAGCCGTTGTAGTCGGGCGGATTGTGACTGCCAGTGACCGCCACTCCGCAACCGGTGTTGAAACGAAATGCCGCGTAGTAGACCACCGGCGTGGGCACGGCCCCGACGTCGATCACATCGATGCCAGCCTCGCGCAGGCCATCGGCCAGCGCGGCCGCCAGTTCGGGGCCGGACAGCCGGCCATCGCGGCCCACCACGATTTCGCGCAGGCCTTTCTCGTTCATCAAGCTACCGATCGACTGCCCGAGTGCATGCGCCACCTGCTTGTTCAAGCTCGTGCCGACCACCCCGCGCACATCGTAGGCGCGGAAAATGCTCGGATCGACCTCGACCGTCGACCGTGCAGGCTCGGGTCTGGCTGCTACGGGAGCCGCTGCTGAGGGAACCGCTTCCGCCGCCGGGGGGAGTCTCTCTCTCTCTGGCAGGGCGACGTCTTCGTCCTCGGCCATCGAAGGCTTGCGTTCACGCAGACGCATACTCAGCAGAAAGATGCCACCGCCCAGCCCCAGCAGTGTGAGCAATGAGCCGAGCAGCCAGGAGTGTGGCAACACGACAAATTCATCCGGCAGAGCAGCGCCGACAATGAACACGCTGCCGGCCACCGGTTTGCCGGTCGTTTCCGCCTGCGCCGAGGCAGCACCATGGGAAAGCAGTTGCACGTTGCTTTGTGGGTCGCCCTGACGCAGATCCAGCCGTCCGTTTCCCGGAGATATGGCTTCGAACCGTTGCTGCAGTGGTGCGAATGGCAGTTCAACCCATGCCCAGGCCTGGGCCCGTTGAGGTGCTCCGAGTGGGACCACCAGACTGAGACGGCGATCGCCGTTGCCATACGAGACGCTCTGCACCAGCGGCATGCCCTCGGCGCTTTGCGCTGCCATGAGTTGCGCCGCCTTCGAATAGCCGAACTCGCGGTAATTGGCATGCAACACTTCATTCAGATCGCCGCTGTAAATCTCGAGTTTCCCCGCCTGCGGCAGCTGCTGGCGCAGGGAGGCGGCCGCACGCACGGGATCGCTCATGACCGTGGAGGGATCCACCGCAGCCAGCACCTTCTCGACCTTGCTGCGCTGGATCGCGATCTCGTCAGACAAGGCTCGTACAGCGGTTGCCTGTGCCGCGTGCACGACATCGATCGCATGCCC
>JBDTZX010000315.1:0-1817 GCA_040004895.1 Rhodanobacter sp.
TGCAGCAGATAGCCATGCGCCGCGTGCAGTTCGATCAGCTCGAAGCCGGCCGCCAGCGCGCGCTCGGCAGCGGCACGGAAATCCGCGATCACGTTGTGGACGCCGCTCACATCCAGCGCCTGCGGCGTGTGCCAGCCGGCATCGAACGGCAGTGCCGATGGCGCGACCGTCAGCCAGTCACCCGCACCTACCGGCAGGGGGCCGCCGCCCGCCCACGGTACCTGCGTACTCGCCTTGCGTCCTGCGTGCGCCAGCTGCATGCCAGCGATCGCGCCCTGCGATTTGATGAAACGGGCGATCGGATGCCACGCATCCTGCTGTGCCTGATTCCAGATGCCGGTGTCGCCAGGGGAAATACGTCCCTGCGCGGAGACGGCGGTGGCTTCGGTGATCACCACCGACGCACCGCCCACGGCACGACTGCCCAGATGCACCAGATGCCAGTCATCGGGCACGCCATCGGTGGCCGAGTATTCGCACATCGGCGAGACCACCAGGCGATTGCGCAGGCTGAGGCTGCGCTGGGCGAACGGTTCAAACAGATTCATCGGTGTTCCATCGGTGAGGCAATGCCATGAGATGCAGGCGGGTTTTGCCGGATCAAGTCGGCGGGATGATCGTGGCAGAGACGTTTCAATCCTGTTTGCTGATCCAGCCGGCGATGTGTCGGGCCACTGCGCCGGGTGCTTTCATCCAGCCGAAATGATCGGCGCGACGACCACCCAGGTCCTGCGGCGCGATCACCTCGACGACGGCCGCAACCATGGGCATCTTGCCAAGCAGCCATTCCAGCGACGATGGCGGTCCCAGCCAGTCGTCGCGCAGACGCAGCGCCAGGATCGGCATGCACAGTTCAGCCAGGCCTTGCTCGAAATCCCGGTCGACGCCCACCGCCGCGTAACGGCCACTGCGGCCGCTACGTGACCAGTCCTTGATCACGTCGCGCGCCTCATTGCCGCCGAAGCCGATCCGGCGTCCCGGCAGGTGGCCGACGAGCGCGGCCAGCAACGGCGCGATGACGTAGGCAGCGCCGATCAACCAGCTTCGCCGGAACCGCCGCCAGTACGGCGCACCGCTCGCCACCAGCAGCAGTCCGCGGTACTGCTCGGCATGCAGGCTGGCGTAAAGAGCAGCAAGTTGCCCACCCAGACTGTGGCCGCCCAGCCAATGCACAGCCTGCGGCCAGTGCGAGCGCATGGCCTCTCGGGCGGCGGGCATGTCATCCATCAGCAGTTCGCGATAACCCCAGCTGCAGTGATAACCCGCGCGCCGGTTGCTGGAGCCGATGCCACGCCACTCGTGCACCGCGACGGCCACCCCGCGTTCTGCCAGCGCTTCGGCCAGCGGCAGGTATTGCCGGGCAGAAACTCCCATCGCAGGCAGCCAGAACAGCAGCTGCCGCCATTCGCCTGCCGGAAGCACGCACAGCAATTCGAAGGACGAACCGTCGTCGACGGCCACCGGCACCACCTGCCGGCTGGTCGACGTTGTCGCCTTCGTCGAGGGCACGGACGCCGGTTCGGTGGAATGATCGATCATTCCCACAGGCTAGCGAAATGACGCGCGCACCACAAAAATTCTTCGGACAAAAAAGGGCCGGCTTGCGCCGGCCCTCAAAAATGCTGTCGCCGCGCTCAGGCAGGCGTGACGTCTTCCGCTTGCAGGCCTTTCTGGCCGTTGACTACGTTGAAACTCACCTTCTGACCTTCCTGCAGACTCTTGAAACCCGATCCGCTGATGGCGCGAAAATGCACGAACACGTCAGGGCCGCTCTCCCGGCTGATGAAGCCGAAACCCTTGGCGTCGTTGAACCACTT
>JBDTZX010000055.1:0-1811 GCA_040004895.1 Rhodanobacter sp.
CTGCCTCGTCGATCCGAGCAATGCCGACGATCGACTGGCGCGCAACCATCTGCGTCACGAGATCCTTCCGCGCCTCGCCTCGCACTGGCCGCAGGCGATCGATTCGATCCTGCACAGCGCCAGGCTCAGCCGGGGCGCTGCCGATACGTTGAAGGTGCAATGGCTGGCCGCGCTGGAACGACTGCACGATCCCGCCAGCGGCAGCCTGCATGCCGCCGGCTGGCTCGCGCTGGATGCCGGATTGCGCGACCCGCTGCTCGATCACTGGCTGCATGCGCGCGGACTGCCTGCGCCCACCACCGCGCAGCGCCGCGAAATCGAACGCCAATGCAGTGCGCGTGCCGGTCAGTTGCCCTGCATCCGCTGGCGCGGGGCCGAGCTGCATATCTGGAAGGGACGGTTGTGGTCGATTTCGCCACGACCCGCCATCGATACGGCCTGGACCGCGTCGTGGCAAGGCGAACCATTGACGCTGGCCGACGGTGGCACGTTGTCGCTCGGCGATATGGACGTCCGCCTGCCCGAACCGCTCGACGTGCGCCTGCGCCGCGGTGGCGAGCGGATCAAGCCCGTTGGCGATGCGCACACGCGCGAACTGCGCGACCTGTTCCAGCACGCCTCGCTGCCACCGTGGCAACGTGCCGGTTGCCCCTTGCTGTATGCCGGCGACGAGCTGGTTGCGGTCGCGGATCGCTGGATGACGCCGCGAGGCGCGGCCATCTTCGGACAGGCCGGCGCCCGTCCATGCTGGTGTCCGGCGCGCTGAACCAGATCGAGCCGCAGGCCTGCCTGGCGCTGGCGATTGATTCCGCGCGAGTGCTGCGCTAGCGTTGCCGCCCATGGCCAAGACCGCACCCGCAGCCGCACCCGCTCCGCCCGTCGTCGACTTCGAGCATTCCCTGGACGAACTGGAACAGCTGGTCGCGCGAATGGAGGGCGGTGAGCTGAGCCTGGACGAATCGCTGGCCTCGTTCGAGCGTGGCATCGGCCTGTACCGACACTGCCAGCAGTCGCTGCAGCAGGCTGAATTGCGGGTGCGCCTGCTGCTCGATCCCGATGCCCCCGAAAGCGCCGAACCGTTTGAACCCGAACTCTGAGCTGGGCGCTGCGCTGCAGGCACTGATCGTCCGCACCGAACAGGCCCTGAGCCGCTCGCTTCCGCCCGCCGACCAGTCGCCCGCCGAACTGCATCGTGCGATGCGCTATGCCGTGCTGGGTGGCGGCAAACGACTGCGTCCGCTGCTGGTCTATGCCGCGGCGGATGCCGTCGGCGAATGCGGTCCGCAACTCGATGCCGCCGCGTGCGCGGTCGAGCTGATCCACGCCTATTCGCTGGTCCACGACGATCTGCCGGCAATGGACGACGATGCCCTGCGACGCGGCCGTCCGACCTGCCACATCGTGTTCGGCGAGGCGATGGCGATACTCGCCGGCGATGCCCTGCAGGCACTGGCGTTCGAGATCCTGGCGGACCATCCAGCTGGCATCGATGCCGGCACCGCGCTCGGCATGTTGCGCGTGCTGGGTCGCGCCTGCGGCGCCGAAGGCATGGCCGGAGGTCAGGCGCTCGACCTGGCCGCGACCGGTCGCAAGCTGACGCTGAAGGAACTGGAGCACATGCATGCCTGCAAGACCGGTGCGCTGATCCGGGCGTCAGTACGGCTGGGTGCGCTGATCGCCGGCGCCGATGCGGACGTGCTGGAGGCGCTGGACCGCTACGCTCACGCGGTGGGGCTGGCGTTCCAGGTGCGCGACGACATTCTCGACGTGGAAGGCGAATCGGCGGTGATCGGCAAGACCGCCGGCAAGGA
>JBDTZX010000219.1:0-20235 GCA_040004895.1 Rhodanobacter sp.
GGCCGCAGCGCCGGCTGGTGGTCGGCTTCCAGCCGCATCGTTACAGCCGTACGCGCGATCTGCTGGACGATTTCGCCAACGTGCTGGCCGAGGTTGACGTGCTGGTGCTGACCGACGTGTATCCCGCCGGCGAAACACCGATTGCCGGCGCCGACGGTCGCGCGCTGGCGCGGGCGGTGCGCGCGCGCGGCAAGGTCGATCCGGTACTGATCGAACATCCGCGTGAGCTGAAGGACACCCTGCCGACCTTGCTGCAGGACGGCGACCTGTTGCTGCTGCTGGGCGCCGGCGATATCGGCGCGGCGGCAGTGGAGATGGCACAGGCCGGCCAGCTGAGGACGCACAAATCATGAGCACGAACCCGATGACACCGAGCCGCATCACCGACCCTGCGCAGTTCGGTCGTGTCGCCGTGGTGATGGGTGGCAGCTCGGCGGAGCGTGCGGTATCGCTCGATTCCGGCCGCAACGTACTCGCTGCGCTGCAGGCGCGCGGCATTGATGCGCATGCGATCGACGGCATCCCGGCACTGCTTGATGCTCTGCGCGCCGGACACTTCGCCCGCGTGTTCAACATTCTGCATGGTCAGCACGGCGGCGGCGAAGACGGCGTGCTGCAGGGCGCGCTGGAGTCGCTCAATGTGCCGTATACCGGTTCGGGTGTGCTTGGTTCCGCACTGTCGATGGACAAGACGCGCTCGAAACGGGTGTGGCAGTCGCTCGGATTGCCTACGCCGAGATTCGTCGCACTGCCACGCGGTGCCGACGTGCATGCAGCAGCCCAACAAGTCGGTTTTCCGCTGATCGTCAAACCGGCCTGCGAAGGATCCAGTGTCGGCGTGACGCGCGTGTTCACGGACAGCGACCTGGATGCGGCGGTCGATCTCGCGGCCCAGTATCCGGGCGACCTGCTGATGGAAACCCTGATCGAAGGCGACGAGCTGACCGTGGCGATCGTTGGTCGCGAGGTGCTGCCGAGCATCCATATCGTGCCGAAGGCCGCGTTCTACGATTACAACGCGAAGTACGTCGCCGAAGATACCCGTTACATCTGCCCGGGTCTTGAAGGAACCGCGGAGGAAGGTCTGCGCGGGTTGTCGCTGGCCGCATTCGACGCACTGGGCTGTTCCGGTTGGGGCCGCGTCGATGTGATGCGTGATCGTCAGGGCCACAACTGGCTGCTCGAAGTGAACACGGCGCCGGGCATGACCTCGCATTCGCTGGTGCCCAAGGCGGCGGTGGTCGCCGGCGTCGACTATCAGGCACTGTGCTGGCGCGTGCTGGAAAGCAGTTTCCGGGAGGGCACATGAAAGGAGCGGTTCGCCTCTTTGCATGGTGCCTGGCGATCTGCCTGGTCGCACTGCCGGTCGTCGGTGTGCTCGAGGGCTGGTTTGCAGCCAACCGCTGGCCGGTTACACAGATGACCGTCCAGGCACAGTTCAAGCACGTGACGGCGGCCGATATCCGGGCCGCTGTTCTGCCGCGGCTGGGCAAGGGCTTCTTCGCGCTCGATCTGGATGCCGTGCAGAAGGCGGTGGTCGCGTTGCCTTGGGTCGAATCCGCCGAGGCGCGCAAGCGCTGGCCGGACACGCTGATCCTGCGCGTCTACGAACGCCAGCCATTCGCGCGCTGGAACGACAAGCAGCTGATCAGTCGGCAAGGTCTGGTATTCGACGCACCAGGCGCAGACGACACCCGCGCGTTGCCCGAACTGCGCGGTCCGGACGACCGGCTGGCCGAGGTGGTTGGTTTCTACGCCGAAACCCGCAAAGCCTTCGCCGGAACCCATCTGCAGATCGTCGGCGTCGCGCTGACCGAGCGTGGCAGCTGGAGCGTCACCACCGAGTCCGGTGCGCAGATCGTGATCGGAGACCGCGATCAGGCCGGCCGACGGCTGCACCGTTTCCTCGACGTCTATCCACAGCTGATGGCGGGGCATGCCGACGGATTTGCCTACGTGGATCTTCGCTACACCAATGGATTCGCCGTGCGCTGGCCACAGCCGCCGGTAAGTTCCCACGCTGGAGGCTCGCTCCGCACATGAAGACGATCTGTCCAATGAAGGCTGCCCCATGAAAACGCGCAACGACAAGCAGCTGGTGGTCGGGCTCGATATCGGCACTTCGAAAGTGGTGGCGATCGTCGGCGAGTACGAGCCCGGTGAGCCGATCACGGTGATCGGCATCGGCACTCACGTATCGCGGGGCATGAAGCGCGGTTCGGTGGTGGACATCGAATCGACCGTGCACTCGATCCAGCGCGCGGTGGAGGAGGCCGAGCTGATGGCCGGCTGCGACATTCGCTCGGTCTACGCGTCGATCTCCGGCAGCCATCTGGAAACGCGCAACTCGCACGGCAACGCGGCGATCCGTGACCGCGAGGTGACTGCTGGCGATCTGGAGCAGGTGCTGGAGGCCGCCAGCGCGGTGGCGATCCCGGCCGACCGCAAGGTTCTCTACAAGGAGTCGCAGGAATACCGCATCGACGGCCAGGACGGCATCCGCTCGCCGGTCGGCATGAGCGGCGTGCGGCTCGAAGCGAACGTGCATCTGGTCACCGGCGCCGCGGCAGCGGTGCAGAACATCACCAAGTGCATCCAGCGCTGCGGCCTGTCGGTGGACGAGTTGGTGCCGTCCGCGCTGGCCAGTGCCAAGGCGGTGCTGACCGATGACGAGCGTGAATTGGGCGTGTGCCTGGTTGACATCGGCGCCGGCACCACCGACATCGCGATCTATACCCAGGGCTCGATCCGCTACACCGCGTCGCTGCCGATCGGCGGCGACCAGGTCACCAGTGACATTGCCTATGGCGTGCACACGCCGACCGCGCATGCCGAGGAGATCAAGATCAAGTACGCCTGCGCGCAGACCGGATTGGCACACGCCGAGGAAACCATCCAGGTGCCAAGCGTCGGTGACCGGCCGCCGCGTCGGCTCGCCCGGCAGTCGCTGGCGCAGAGCGTGCAGGCGCGCTACGAGGAAATCTTCGAGATGGTGCAGGACCAGCTGCGCCGCTCCGGCTACGAAAGCCTGGTCGCTGCTGGCGTGGTGCTGACCGGCGGCGCTTCGAAGATGGAAGGGGCGCTCGAGCTGGCCGAGGAAATCTTCCACAAGATGGTGCGCATTGGCCTGCCGCAGCAGATCAGCGGGCTCGGCGATGTCGTTGCAAGCCCCCTGCACGCCACCGGTGTGGGCCTGTTGCTGCATGGCGCACGCGCCGGCGGCATGCGGATCAACGGACCGGCCGGCGGCAGTGTCGGCGGCATGGTCGACAAGCTGCGCAGCTGGATCACCCGGAATTTTTGAGCCGGACACTTTCAAAGTGATGCAGGGATGCGTCGCTTCGGGCCGAAGGAAGTTTGCCCACCACCAGCGGACCGACAGGAGTCGCGTTCCCTGGTTACAACGACAACAACTCTTAGGAGGACGGGAAATGTTTGAACTGATCGAAAAACTCGCACCCAATGCAGTCATCAAGGTCATCGGCATCGGCGGTGGCGGCGGCAATGCCGTGGCACACATGCTCAATGCCAATATCGAAGGCGTGGAATTCGTCGTCGCCAACACCGATGCGCAGGCGATGAGCAGCTGTGGATCGCGCACCCACCTGCAACTCGGTGGCAACGTGACCAAGGGTCTCGGCGCCGGGGCCAATCCGGAGGTCGGCCGACAGGCAGCGCTGGAAGATCGTGAACGCATCGAAGCCATGCTCGAAGGCGCCGACATGGTGTTCATCACCGCCGGCATGGGCGGCGGTACCGGCACCGGTGCGGCACCGGTGGTGGCACAGCTGGCCAAGGAAAAGGGCATCCTGACGGTAGCGGTGGTCACCAAGCCGTTCCCGTTCGAAGGTCGCCGGCGCATGCAGGTTGCTCTGAAGGGCATCGAGGACCTGTCTCAGCACGTGGACTCGCTGATCACCGTCCCGAACGAGAAACTGCTCAGCGTGCTCGGCCGCGATGTCACCCTGCTGAATGCGTTCAAGGCTGCCAACGACGTGCTGCAGGGCGCCGTGCAGGGCATTGCCGACCTGATCACGGCCCCGGGTCTGATCAACGTCGACTTCGCCGACGTGCGCACGGTGATGTCGGAAATGGGCCTGGCGATGATGGGCTCGGGTACCGCGCGCGGCGATGACCGAGCCCAGGCGGCAGCCGAGGCGGCGATCAAGAATCCGCTGCTGGAAGACGTCAACCTCAACGGTGCCTGCGGCATCCTGGTCAACGTCACTGCCGGTCCCAACCTGACCATGCGCGAGTTCGACGAGATCGGCCGGATCATCCACGACTTCGCCAGCGAAGACGCCACGGTGGTGATCGGTACCTCGCTCGACCCGGAAATGAAGGACGATGTGCGCGTCACGGTGGTGGCGACCGGGCTCAACCGCGCGGCAGCTTCGCGTCAGCAGCCGCCGATGCGCATGGTCGAGACTCAGCAGGTGCAGATGCGGCCGCGCCCGGTGGTGCTGCGTACGGGTACCGGCAACGAGGTGGTCGACTATGCGCAGCCGGAGATGACCATCACCAGTCACAGCCGTGCGGAAGCGAATGCAGCAGCCGGAAAGGGCACTGAGCCGGGCTTTGACTACCTGGACATTCCCGCATTTCTGCGTCGTCAGGCCGACTGATTCTGCCTTTCAGGTTAAGGAGATGCGAAAAAATTGAACAAACGCCCGCTGAGCTTGTCAGTTCTGAGTCGTGCCGGTTCCGGGTGGTCGCATCCGTGACCGTCGTCAGCTCGTCCAAACGCCGCTTGGGGTGATTGGGCAGGGCATGACGGAGTTCGCTGGATACGAAAAGCTGTGCGCCGGATGGGCGCATGGTCGGCTTGGGCAAGCGCTCGCCTTGGCTGACCCGACAGGCCGTGCCGGATTCCCGTCCCAGGCACGGGTGTCGTTGGTGACGTATCGGGGCGACCCGAAGGGGACGAATCCAGCCTTCGCCTTTCAAGGATGAAAGAAACATGAAGGCTTAATCAGACTGAACGG
The DNA here is from genome assembly GCA_040004895.1 of Rhodanobacter sp. Taxonomy (GTDB): domain Bacteria; phylum Pseudomonadota; class Gammaproteobacteria; order Xanthomonadales; family Rhodanobacteraceae; genus Rhodanobacter. Next base: position 4,986 of record JBDTZX010000219.1, read on the forward strand.
TACGGTTTGCTTTTATCTCAGGTTAAAACTGTGTTAGCATCCGCACCTGATTGGCTGCTGCCTCCACGGGTACCCATAACAATGATCAAGCAGCGTACGCTCAAAAATATCATCCGGGCCACCGGTGTCGGTTTGCACACGGGTGACAAGGTCTACATGACATTGCGTCCTGCAGCACCGAACACCGGCATCGTTTTTCGTCGAACGGATCTGAACCCGCCCGTGGACATCCACGCGCGTCAGGACAATGTCGGCGATACGAGCTGGTCGACCACCCTGGTCAACGGCGACGTGCGTGTCGCCACCGTCGAGCATCTGCTTTCGGCCATGGCCGGCCTGGGCATCGACAATGCTTATGTCGACCTTTCAGCACCGGAAGTGCCGATCATGGACGGTAGCGCGGGGCCGTTTGTTTTCCTGCTGCAATCCGCCGGTATCGAAGAACAGAATGTCGCCAAGCGATTCATCCGTATCAAGAAACCGATAAAAGTGCAGGACGGGGACAAGTGGGCCAGCATCGAGCCGTTCGAGGGTTTCAAGGTCGGATTTTCGATCGAGTTCAACCATCCGATCATTTCCAAGCGCACCTCCCGCGCCGAGATCGACTTCTCCACGACATCGTTCGTGAAGGAAGTGAGCCGCGCCCGCACGTTCGGCTTCATGCGCGACATCGAGATGATGCGCGAACAGAATCTCGCACTGGGCGGTTCGATGGACAATGCAGTGGTGCTGGACGACTATCGCGTTCTGAACGAGGACGGCCTGCGCTACGAGGACGAGTTCGTCAAGCACAAGATCCTCGACGCCATCGGTGATCTGTACCTGCTCGGTCACAGCCTGATTGGCGCCTATCACGCCCACAAGTCGGGCCACGAGCTCAACAACAAGCTGCTGCGTACGCTGATGGCGGACGCCACGGCCTGGGAAGAAGTCAGTTACCAGGACGATCCCGCGGTCTCGCCGATCTCCTATGCCCATCCGGCCCAGGCGATCTGAACCTAAGCCCTCGATGATCGTGAATTCCAATCAACGGCCGCGTCACTGACGTGGCCGTTTTTTGTGATCCTGCCCGCACCGGGACGGGCTTCATCACGCTGCCGTGACATAAACGTGTCCACCGGCAAAAACGCGTGCTATAAAACCAACCCCGGGTTGCAGAGAAGTGGCGGCGCGGCGGATTGGCGAAAACCGGGTTCAGCGCTAGCGACATGGGTCGACGGTCGAATCAGTGGTTTCGGCAAGGGACGCCAGCTCCAGGAACAGTACCCGCATTTCGGGGTCTGAGAGTGACGCGGCCGCAGCCCGAAGGTGGGTTGCAGCTGTCGGCGAAAGCGGTTTTGACCGATCCGGTGCAGTTGCGATGGTCGGTTGGGGGACCACTTTCACGGTGACTGAACTGGCGCATGTGCCGATCGCATGTGCGGTGGCAAGGATTTGTGTCTGCATCAAGCGCAGGCGCGAGGCCCAAGCCGGTGAAGACGCCAGAAAGACGAGGCGGTCGTTGCGCAGGTTCGCGAACCTGACCTGCTCGCGCAACGGCGATGGCAACGTCTGACGCAATGCACGATCAAGCGCTTCCAGTGCTCCGGCTTTTCTGGCCAGTGTCGCGAAGGAGCCACATTCGACGATGGACCTCGGTCCGTTGCCGATGCGGCGGGAAGTGGCGGTGGTCACGCGCTGCATGGTGCCGGAATTCGACTTTGGAAAGACATGCAAATCATACTCGTCTCGCGTTCCAGGAAATTGCCGAAAACGCTTGATCTGGCGGATCGGTGGATGCGCTGGAAGCTTTGTTCGGTCATGGCGCTTGCGTTGTTAAGCTGCGTCGGCCTTGGGGTCATGCTGGCCTTGGCACTGGCCAGCCCGCAGAATCGGGCGTTGGGGCAGATCCACGACTTGCAGCTGCGCATTCACACGCAGGCAGCGCAGCTGGAGGGCGTGCGTGAGGATTCCCAGCGCGGACTCGATGCGCTCGCCGTGAAGCTGGGTCAGCTGCAGGCGCAATCGACGCGACTCAATGCGCTGGGCGAACGCCTGGTCCAGGTTGGCAAGCTCGACGAGGCGGAGTTCAGTTTCGATCAGCCCCCTGCGGTCGGCGGCGTCGAGGACGTCAGCGGCAGTGCTTATGCATTGCCGCAGGCACTGGACAGCAGCATCGAGCAGCTGGCCGGCCAGTTCGATACGCAGCAGGCCCAGCTGTCGGCGCTGCAAAGTCTGCTGATGGATGCGCGGATCGATTCAAATCTGAAGCCCACCGGGATGCCCGTCGCAGGCTATATTTCCTCGTATTTCGGCGTGCGGGCGGATCCGTTTGACGGGCGCTCGGCGCGCCACACGGGCATCGACGTCGCCACGCCCCTGGGCACACCAGTACACGCGGTGGCCGAAGGCATGGTGACCTTTGCCGGCGTGCGCAACGGTTATGGCAACGTGGTCGAGATCGACCACGGCAACGGTTACATGACCCGCTATGCGCACAACAGCGCACTCGACGTGCATCCGGGGCAGCACGTGCAGGTGGGCGACGTGATTTCACAGGCGGGCTCCACCGGGCGTTCCACCGGTTCGCATCTGCATTTCGAAGTGTGGCACGACGGTCGCGTGGTCAATCCGCTGGCTTTTGTACGCAATCACCGCTAACGCGCTCTGCGCGGGCATCCCTTGAATCGAGCAGGGACCGGCGCCATTCAGGTCGGGCGAGTCCGCGGCAGTTTCTGGCCGACCCCGCAAGCCGTGGCCCTGATACGCATGTAGTAATATGTTCGATTGGCCCGTCTTGGTACGGGCATTCTGTTTCCCAACCCGGAAGATCGATGTTCAATCGTGCCCTGACGAGCCTGTTCGGTAGCCGCAACGAGCGCGTACTGCGCCAGCTTTCGAAAACCGTTACCCGCATCAACGCGTTGGAGCCCGACTTCGAAAAGCTGGGCGACGAAGCGCTTCGCGCCAAGACGGATGAGTTCAAGCAGCGTGTCGCCGCGGGCGAATCGCTGGACAAGCTGTTGCCGGAGGCATTCGCGGTGGTGCGTGAGGCCGCCAAGCGCACTCTCGGCTTGCGCCACTACGATGTGCAGATGATCGGCGGCATGGTGCTGCATGCGGGCAAGATTGCCGAGATGCGCACCGGCGAAGGCAAGACCCTGGTCGGCACGTTGCCGGTATATCTCAATGCGCTCGCCGGCAGGGGCGTGCACGTGGTGACCGTCAACGACTATCTGGCGCGACGCGATTCTGCCCAGATGGGCAAGTTGTACAACTTCCTGGGTCTCAGTGTGGGCGTCGTGTATCCGGGCATGGACCACGCCGACAAGCACGAAGCCTACGCCACCGACATCACGTACGGCACCAACAACGAATTCGGTTTCGATTACCTGCGTGACAACATGGCGTTGAGCAAGGAGCAGCGCTATCAGCGCGGCCTGCAGTACGCGATCGTCGATGAGGTCGACTCGATCCTTATCGACGAGGCACGCACGCCGCTGATCATCTCCGGGCCCGCCGAGGATTCGCCGCAGCTTTACCTGGCGGTGAACAAGATCGTGCCGCGGATGATCCGGCAGCAGGAAGAAGACGGCGCCGGCGACTACTGGGTCGACGAAAAGCAGAAGCAGGTACACCTGTCGGAAGAAGGCATGCAGCACGCCGACGAGCTCCTGCTGGAGGCCGGCGTGATCGAGCAGGACAGCGGTCTGTACGATTCGAAGAACCTGGCGGTGGTGCATCACCTGAATGCCGCACTGCGCGCCAACGGCATCTACCAGCGCGACGTCGATTACATCGTGCGCGACGGCGAAGTGATCATCGTGGACGAGTTCACCGGCCGCACCCTGGCGGGTCGTCGCTGGTCCGACGGTCTGCACCAAGCGGTCGAGGCGAAGGAGAACGTGCCGATCCAGCGCGAGAACCAGACGCTGGCGACGGTCACGTTCCAGAACCTGTTCCGCATGTACAAGAAGCTGGCCGGCATGACCGGCACGGCCGACACCGAGGCATTCGAGTTCCAGAGCATCTACGGGCTGGAAGTGGTGGTCATTCCCACTCACATGCCGATGATCCGCAAGGACAACTCGGACATGATCTTCCTCGCGCAGGATCCGAAATACCGTTCGGTGATCGAGGACATCAAGGACTGCCACAAGCGCGGTCAGCCGGTGCTGGTCGGCACCACTTCAATCGAGGTGTCCGAGCTGTTGTCCGGGTTGCTCAACAAGGCCGGCGTCGTGCATGAAGTGCTCAACGCCAAGCAGCACGAGCGCGAGGCGCACATCGTGGCGCAGGCCGGTGCCCCCGGTCAGGTCACCATTGCCACCAACATGGCCGGACGCGGCACCGACATCGTGCTGGGCGGCAGCCTGGATGCGGCCCTGGCCAAGCTGCCCGAAGATGCCAGCGAGATGGATCGGCAGCGCGTCAAGAATGAATGGAAGAAGCTGCACGAGCAGGTGCTTGCGGCGGGCGGCCTGCATATCATCGGCACCGAGCGGCATGAGTCGCGGCGCATCGACAACCAGCTGCGTGGCCGTTCCGGTCGCCAGGGCGATCCGGGCTCCTCGCGCTTCTATCTCTCGCTCGAAGACAACCTGCTGCGCATCTTTGGTGGCGAAGGCCTGATCCGCTGGATGAAACGTTTCGGCATGAAGGACGACGATGCGCTGGAAGATCGCATGATCAGCCGGCAGATCGAGAAAGCCCAGCGCAAGGTCGAACAGCACAACTTCGATATCCGCAAGCATCTGCTGGAGTTCGACGATGTCGCCAACGACCAGCGCAAGGTGATCTACCGCCAGCGTGACGAACTGCTCGAAGGCGACGACGTATCCGGGACCGTCGCCGACATCCGTGAGGATGTCGTGCAGACGATGGTGCGTGCCCACGTGCCGGCGGAAAGCATTGACGAGCAGTGGGACATTCCGGGCCTTGATCGGGAGCTGGAAAGCGAGTTCGGTCTGCATGCCGATCTCAAGAACTGGGTCGAACAGCAGCACGAGATCGACGCCGAGATGATTCTCGGGCATGTGCGTACGGCGGTGAACGAGCTGTTTCAGGCCAAGGAGACGCAGATCAGCGCCGACACCATGCGCCAGCTCGAGAAGCACATCATGCTGACGGTGGTCGACAACGCCTGGAAGGACCACCTGTCCAACATGGACTATCTGCGCCAGGGCATCTATCTGGTGGGCTACGCGCAGCAGGATCCGAAACAGGCGTTCAAGCGCGAATCGTTCAAGCTGTTCTCGGAGATGCTCGAGCGGATCAAGGCCGAAGTGGTGCAGATGCTGGCGCGGATCCGCATTCGCAGTGAGGACGAAGTCGCCGCGATGGAGGCCGAGCAGCAACGCATGGCCGAGCGCCTGCAGAAACAGATGCTGGCGACGGGCGGGGGTGCTCCGCCGGATGCATTTGCTGGTGCGGGTGAAGTGCCGGGCGCTGCAGGCGTCGGCATGCCATCGGTGCCGATGCAGCACGACGGTCCAAAGGTTGGCCGCAACGACCCGTGTCCCTGTGGATCAGGCAAGAAATTCAAGCATTGCCACGGCCAGCTGGCCTGAGCAGTCGAGCTTGAGAAAAACCCCGCCGAGGCGGGGTTTTTCTTGCGCGTTCAGTCCTCTCCGCCGGGTGGCCGCTTGCGATGCGATTCGGCGTTGACGGTGATGTAGTGCAACTCCTCGCTGTCCAGTCGCAAGGCGGTGAGCTGGCCGCCCCACACGCAACCGGTATCGATCGCATGGACTCCCAACCCGGCGAAGCGACCCAGTGCCGACCAGTGGCCGCACACGATACGGGTTTCGCGGCGGCGCATGCCAGGAACCTCGAACCACGGATACAGGCCGGCTTTCTGCGTGCCTGGAATATCCTTGGCGTCGAAGTCGATGCGACCGTTGATGTCGCAGTAGCGCATTCGCGTCATCGTGTTGATCGTTGCGCGCTGGCGTTCCAGTCCCTGCAGCCGGCTCGACCAGACCGCCGGCCTGTTGCCAAAAAGATTGCGCAACAGTTGCGGATGGCGCGCACTGGACAGCTCGCGTTCGACCTCCTGCGCGGAGCGTTGCGCCTGCCGCAACGTCCACATCGGCGCCAATCCCGCATGCACCATCGTCCAGTTGAGTTGTTCATCATGGTGCAGCAGCTTCTGCGAGCGCAGCCACTCGAACAGTACCGGCGCATCGTCGGCAAACAATACCTCGCGCAATTCGGGATTGACCCGTGCCTGCGCATCCGGGCGTCGCTGGGCGATCGCCAGCAGGCTCAGATCGTGATTGCCAAGGGTAACCACGCTGCACTCGCGCAAATCGTGGATCAGCCTCAGGGTTTCGAGCGACTGACCGCCGCGGTTGACCAGATCGCCGCAGAACCACAGCTGGTCCTGACCCGGATCGAAACGCAGCTTGTCCAGCAGACGTTGCAGTTCGGGATAGCAACCCTGCACGTCGCCGATCGCATACGTCGCCATCAGAGCCCAGCCATCAGTGCAGCGTGCGCGGAATGGACAGGGTGAAGGTCGGAATCGGCGCCTCGAACTGGGTGCCATCGTCGGCCAGCATCTGATAGCTGCCACCCATGGTCCCGACCGGTGTCTCCAGCACTGCGCCCGAGGTGTACTCGTAGTCGTCGCCGGGACGCATCCATGGCTGCTCGCCCACCACCCCGTCACCGCGCACTTCCTCCACCTTGCCGTTGGCGTCGGTGATCATCCAGTGGCGGGTGAGCAGGCGCGCCGGCATGTCGCCGGCATTGCGCAGGGTGACGGTGTAGGCGAACACGTAGCGATTGTCACCGGGCTTGGATTGATCGGGGACGAAACGGGTTTCGACCTGCACGTCGATCGTGTAGGAAGACTTGTCATTCATGACTGGATTGTAAGGCCTGTCGCCGTGAATGGGGCGGGCTCGCCGAAATGGCGGCCGCAGATGGCTCAGAGGCTGCCGTAGACCTTCGCAAGCCTGACGAAGTCGGTCGGGGCAAGTGTTTCGGCGCGAGCCTTCGGGTCGACATCGGCACCGCGAATCGCTTCGGCACCCAACAACTGCTTCAGCGCATTGCCGAGGGTCTTGCGCCGTTGTCCGAACGCGGCCTTGACGACCGCGTAGACGTGTTGCGGATCGGCATCATGAAGTTCATGCGCTGCTAGCGGCACCAGCCGTACCACGGCGGACTCCACTTTCGGCGGTGGACGAAAGGCCTGTGCAGGCACGTCGAACAACGGCTCCACCCGGCAGGCCAGCTGCAGCATGACCGACAGACGGCCGTAAACCTTGCTGCCGGGAGCGGCGGCCATCCGCTCGACCACTTCTTTCTGCAGCATGAAGTGCATATCGCGAATCGCCGCAGCGTGTTCGACGCAATGGAAAAGGATCGGACTGGAAATGTAGTACGGCAGGTTGCCCGCGATGCGCAACTGCGTGACACCATGACGGTGCGCAAGCGCAGTGAAATCCACCTTCAGCACGTCGGCGTGGATGATGTGCAGTTCGCCGGCAGCGGTGGCGCGCGCCTGCAGCCCGGGGATCAGGTCGGTATCCAGCTCGATCGCGGTGAGCTTTCCGGCTGCTGCAAGCAGCGGCAGGGTCAGCGCACCTTCGCCGGGGCCGATCTCGACGACGAAGTCCTCGGTGCGCGGCGCGATCACGCTGACGATGCGCTCGATGTAACGCCGGTCGTGCAGAAAATGCTGGCCGAAACTCTTTTTGGGACGTGCGTTCATGCGACTCGCTTGCTGCGTTCGATCAGGTCCATCGCCATCCGTGCCGCCGCGATCAGGCTCGCCGGATCGGCGCGGCCGCTGCCAGCCAGATCGAGCGCCGTGCCGTGATCGACCGAAGTGCGGATGAACGGCAGTCCGAGAGTGAGGTTCACGGTGCGATCGAAGGCTTCGCTCTTGAGCACCGGCAACGCCTGGTCGTGATACATCGCCAGCACTGCGTCGTAATGCTGACGCTGCGCCGGGACGAAGGCCGTATCGGCGGGAATCGGACCCAGCAGCGTCATGCCTTCGCGGCGCAACGACTCCAGTAACGGGATCACGACATCGATCTCCTCGCGTCCCAGATGTCCACCTTCGCCAGCGTGCGGGTTCACCCCCAGCACGGCGATGCGCGGCTGCTCGAAACCGAACCTTGCGCGCAATCCGGCATGCACGATGTGCAGCGCGCGGCTCAGCGATTCGCGCGTGATGGCGGCGGACACCTGGGCCAGCGGCAGATGGGTGGTGGCCAATGCCACCCGCAGGTCGGGACTCGCCAGCATCATCACCACGTCCGCATGGGCCCGCTCGGCGAAGAATTCGGTGTGGCCACTGAACGGAATGCCGGCTTCATTGATCGACGATTTCTGCAGCGGCGCGGTGACCACCGCGTCGTAACGCCCGGCCATGCATCCGTCGGCCGCTTCGGACAGGGTGTCCAGTACATGCCGGGCATTGCGTGAATCGGGATGGCCGATTATCTCGTCGATCGACAGTGGGACATGATGCAGCCGCAACGTGCCCGGACGACGCTCAATCTGCGCGTTGCCGTCGTCGTCGATCAGTTCGATGGTGGTACCGCAGCGTGCCGCAGCCCGTTGCAGCAATGCGCGGTCGGTGACTGCCACCAAGTCCGCCGCCAGCGCGGTATGGGCAAGCCGAACCAGCAATTCGGCACCGACACCAGCGGGCTCACCCGCGGTGACTGCGAGCCGGGGAAGGCGGGCGTTCAACTCCGCCTACGGTGACGTGGCGGAAGAACCCTGATCATCCGTGTCACGCAATTCGGGGACCAGAACATTGACGTAGGCATTCGAGCGCATGTCGCGCAAGTAGTCGTCGTAAACCTGCTCGGACTTGCGGTTGCCGATGGCCTGGCGCGCCTGATCACGGGCAATTTCGTTGGTGAGGTCGTTCTGGCGCGAGCCAAGGCGCTGCAGGACGTGCCAGCCGGCTTCGCTCTGGAACGGCTGCGACACCTCGTTGTCCTTCAAGCCATCAAGCTCCTTGGCGATGGTCGAGCCCCAGTCCTGCTGCTTGAACCAGCCCATGTCGCCGCCGGCATTGGCGGTGGTGTCGTCTTTCGAGTTGTCCTTCGCCAGGGTGGCGAAATCCTCGTGCTTGTTGACGATGCGGCTGTAAAGGTCCCGCGCCTTCTGCTCGGCCTGGGCAGGCGACACCAGTTCGCTTGGCTTGATCAGGATCTGTCGCGCGTGGTATTCGGTCACCATCTGCCGGCTGTTCTGGCGCTGGTCGACCAGCTTGAGGATGTGGAAGCCGGTCGGACCGCGCAGGGCGGCACTGACATCGCCCGGCTTCATCGATTCGACCGTGTCGGCAAAGCCGGCGGGAATATCGTCCATCTTGCGCCAGCCGAGGTCGCCGCCATCCAGCGCATCGGGTGCGTCGGAAAAGCGGATCGCCGCGGCGTTGAAATCCATGCCGCCCTTGATCGCCGCAAGCGCCTGCTCGGCCTTGGTCTGGCTCGCCTGGATCGCAGCGGCATCGGCGCCCGAAGGAATGCTGACCTGGATATGCGCCAGGTGGATTTCACCGGCCTTGTAGGTCGGGCTGCTCAGCAGATTGTCGACTTCACCGTCGGTGATCGAAACCGAATCGCGCACCACGCTCTGGTGCAGTCGCTGCACGATCAACTGGTCGCCCAGCTGATGACGGAACTGGGCGAAATTGCCGCCGCTCTTTTCGACTTCGGCGCGCAGTTGCTCGGGGGTGATCTTGTTCTGTTCGGCAACGCCCGCGACGGCTTGGTCGATATCCGCGTCCGAGACGTGTACATCCTGATCACCGGCCTTCTGAATCTGCAGCTTCATCAATATCAGGCGATCGAGCACCTGCTTCTGCAGAACGGCCATCGGCGGCAACTGGTCGGGCTGGCTGGCGTACTGTTGTTGCACCGAACGCACGGCATCGTTCAACTCGCTCTGCAGGATCACGTCCTCGTTGACCACGGCCACGATGCGATCCAGCGGACCGCCGGTGGCCGGCGCGTTCGAGGCGGGGGGCGCGAGCAGCTGGGCGTGGGCGGGCAGGGCGATTGCGAGTGCGAGCAGGAGGAATGCTAAGGGTTGCTTCATCAGTGAAAACCGGTGCCTGAAACGATTATTGATAGCCGAGAATATCACGGTGCAGCAGCGGGTCGATTTGGCCGCCGGATGAGCCGAGTCCCTTGAAGATCACTTCGAACATCACCGCGTTGTCGCGAAGACTGGGGTTGACAGGAACCGGGCCGAAGCCGTAGTAGCTCTGATTCACGTAGTTTCGATCGACCAGCCGCAGCGTGACGCAGCAACTGTCGTATTCGACGCCGGCCAGTGCCTCGACGGTGCCGTGAATCGGGTTGACCAAGCCCTTGACCGGTTCGGCAAACGTCCATGACCCGATCAGGCGCCAGCGATCGGACACCGGGTAGACCACCGAAGCGCTGTATTGTTCCAGCAGCCCGCGTCGATAGTGATAAGAGAAGTTCAGCACGCCGTCGACGCCCAGGCGCCTCTGCAGCTCGAACGAACCGACGTCGGTGGTATGCGTGTTCGGGCTCCATTGATATGAGCTGTTCATGCGCCAGGTATCGCTGAGCTGCACGTCCAGTTGCACCACGTAATCCGAGCCGGCCCAGTCGGTCATCGGCGCGACGGTGCTCACGCCGTTGGGCAGCTGCACGCGTTGTGGCGTGAAATAGCGAATCTGACCGAAGCTGGCGGACAATCGCTCGACCCCGTTCTCGTCCAGGAGGCGCGTGGTCAGCGCGCCGGTGAGGTCGTTCGCATTCATCTGGCGATCGGCGCCGGAGAACTGGTTCGGCGAAAACAGCTGCCAGTAGTCGAACGACATCCGGCTGGTATTGAACAGCGGCTGATCGTTCTGATTGCGGTATGGCACATACAGGTAGTACAGCCGCGGCTCCAGCGTCTGCGTGTAACTGGTACCGAACAACGACGTGGTGCGATCAAATACCAGGCCGCTGTCCAGGCTGACGATCGGCAATGCCCGGCTGGGCGACTTGTCGGTGAATGGAGAAACGGCGGTGCTGCCCAGGCGACCGAAGTAGCCGTAATCCTGGTAGTTGCCGTCCAGCTGATAGGCGGTGTAACGGTAAGCCACCTTGGGCCGCACAAACCAGGCCGAGTTACCGAAGTCGGCTTGCAGGTAGGGATACAGGTCCGCGCGCGCTCCGCTGACGTAGCCGGTCTTGCGGAATTCGTCGATCTCGTTGTCCATGCCGAATTCGAGCCATCGGCTGATCGGCACATTCAGGTTGAGCGTCGCGTAAGGCATCGAGTCGTACGGCAACACCGCATCGGTCGCGAACGGGTTGGTGTTCTGGTACGAGGTACCGCCGATCGCCGCGTTCCACCACTTGCCGCCGCCGACAATCGCCGCGGACGAGGAAAGCGCGTACACCGCGGTATGCGATAGCGCATTCCCGAAGTCGTACAGGTAGCTGCTGTCCGAGGCACGATTGATCGAGGTGACGAATCGCCAGCCTTCCCACAGCGCCGTACTGTCGGAAAAATCGATCAGATAGCGATCATCGTCCTTGGTGTTGACCAGGCCATCGCTGTCGCCATGATCGCGCGGCACATATTCCAGATTGAGCTGGCCGCTGCTGCCCGGAAACAGGTAGCGGAACTCGCCCGCCAGCATCGGGCCGCGCGAGCTGTACAGGCGCGGATCGAGTGTGGCGTCGTAGTTCGGTGCGAGGTTGAAGTAGTACGGTGTGCTGAGTTCGAAACCGCTGCGGCTGGTGTTGCCCAGGGTCGGGAACAGGAAGCCGCTCTTGCGCCGCTTGTCGAGCGGAAAGCTCATGTACGGCACGTACAGGACTGGAACCTTGCCGATCCACATGGTGGCGTTGCGCGCCACGCCGACGCCGGTGACCTTGTCGGTGGTAATCGACTTGGCGTGGAATTCCCACACGTGATGACCAACGTCGCAGGTGGAATAGGTGGCCAGCGAATAGCGCGAATGCATGGCGTCGAACATCTGCCCCTGCTTCGCTATGCCGTTGCCGCGGGCATCCAGCATCTGATAGCGGACGTCATCGGCGATGCCGCGCTTGGCATCGGTGTTGCCGCGCATGTGCGAACCGGCGAGCAACTGGCTCGATTCCTGGTAGCGGACGTTGCCGCGCGCATCGTAGTCGGTGGTGTCGCTGTTGTAGTCGACGGTGTCCGCCTGCAGCTCCTGATCGGCGCGCGTCATTTTCACGTTGCCGGAGAAGTGATAGACGGTCTGGTCCGAGCTGTCCACCCGCTCCGAATTCGAATAGGTCGGGCTGGTGTCGCGCAGGTCCGGATCCTTGCCCAGCGTCGGGTTGTAGAACTCGAGCAGGGCATTGGGCCGGCAGATCGCATAGTTGTAAGGGCGTGGCGCGCAATGGAACGAGCCCAGCGCACAGGCTTGCTCGGCACCGTCCAGCGACGATTTCGGACGGCTCTGGCCCTTGGCGTCGGCCTGACCGCCGATCAGGGCAAGTGCTGCGGCAACCGCCAGCAGGCGGCGTGGGGGTAGCGATGACGTCACTGGGAATCTGCCGGCTTCGAAGGCTCGTTAAGCTAGCAGAAACACCGCTGGCACGGCAGCCGAATGTTTTTTCGAAGCTGCGTGGATTCAGCCTGCGCAAGGCCGGACCGGTGCGGAACGGGTTCGATGACGGGTCGACCGGAGCAGGCCGGCCCGGGCTGCCACGACATCCCGCAACAGCGCTACAGCATCAATTCGTCGACGTGCGCAGCCGCGCTTGCCGCCAGAGCCGCAAGGTCGTAACCACCCTCCAGCGTGGACACCAGCCGGCCACCGGCATGGGCACGGGCCAGGGTCAGCAGTTGCGCGGTGATCCAGCTGTAATCCGCCTGGTCGAGCCGGATGTCGGCCAGCGGGTCGTTGCGATGTGCATCGAAGCCGGCCGAGATCAGCACCAGCTGTGGCTTGAACGCGTGCAGCCGGGGCAGCAGCCGGTTGCTCCACAGCTCGCGGAATTCGTGCGATCCGGCACCGGGCGACAGCGTGCCGTTGACGATGTTGCCGACGCCGCACTCGTCTTCGCCTCCGGTCCCCGGATACAGCGGCGACTGATGGCTGGAGACAAACAGCACTCGCGGCTCCCGCTCGAAGATTGCTTGCGTGCCGTTGCCGTGATGCACGTCGAAATCGGCGATTGCCACGCGCTTCAGACCGTACGCGTGGATGGCATGCGCCGCCGCCACCGCGATACTGTTGAACAGGCAGAAGCCCATCGCCTGTTCGCCAGTGGCGTGGTGACCGGGCGGACGCACGGCACAGAACGCTTGCCGTCCCGTTTCGGTCATCACGTCATCCACGGCGGCCACCACCGCCCCGGCCGCGCGCAGGGCGGCCTCGAGCGAACCAGGCGACATCACGGTGTCGGGATCCAGCCGCTGCAGACCCATACGTGGCGCGCTGGCGAAAATGTGCTCGACGTGCGCGCCGTCATGCACGCGCAACAGCTGCTCGCGCGTGGCCCGCGGCGCCTCGATGCGGTCGACAGACGCAAAGCGGTCGTGGTCCAGTGCCTGCAGTACGGCGCGCAGGCGCGCGGGTTGTTCGGCATGCCCCTGGCCGGCATCGTGCAGCAGACAGGCAGGATGGGTGAACAGCCGCAGCATGCGACGACTTACCCGCCGGGCCCGGGTTTGCGCCGGCGCTCATGCTGCCATAGCACTTCGCCGTGGCCACTGGCGCGCGCCAGCACACGCGCGATCACGAACAGCAGATCCGACAACCGGTTGAGATAGCGCTGCACCTGAGGGCGCACCGTCTCGACCCGCGCCAGCGAAATGACGTCGCGCTCCGCGCGACGGCATACCGTGCGCGCCAGATGGCAACAGGCCGCCGCCATGCCGCCACCGGGCAGGATGAAATCCTTCAGTGCCGACAACGGTTCGTTGAAGCCGTCCAGCACCTGTTCCAGCCGGTCGATGTCGGCATCCTCGATCATCGCCATGCCGGGAATGCACAGCTCGCCACCGAGATCGAACAACGCGTGCTGCACTTGGCCGAGCACCTCGGCGACGGCTTCATCCACGCCGTCCGCTGCCAGCACCATGCCGATCGTGCTGTTGAGTTCGTCGACCGTGCCGTAGGCCGCCACGCGCAGCGAATCCTTGGCCACCCGCGAACCATCGCCCAGGCCGGTGCTGCCATCGTCACCGGTTCGGGTATAGATCTTCGAAAGCCTGTTGCCCACAGTGGATCAACCCGGCCGGTTGGGCTGGTCGCCGTGCCTGAGCGCACGCGCCAGCTGCACGGCTAGTACGTGCAGCAGCGCACCGATGCCGACATACAGCGCGGTGGTCTGTGCAAACGGCAGGTACCAGTCGGCCAGGTTCTGCCACCACGCCGCGAAACTGCGCGGCAGCGGCACGCTGCTGCTGAGCCAGTAGAAGCTGCCGTTGGAGATCACGTAGCACGCGGTCACGCTGACCAGCAGCGCGGCGATCGCCAGGCCCAGCGTGCGCAGGTTGAGTCCATCAACGTGGCGAGCCAGCCAGCTGCCACCCAGCCACAGGCTGAAGTACGAGGGGATCAGGAACCAGTACGCCGCCGACACGCAATAATGACTCCAGAAGTCGATGCCCTGGTTGCTGATCACCAGGTAGTCGATCAGCACCGCCTCGGCCATCAGCAGCGCGAACATCCCGTAGCGGGCGGCCCCGCGGCCGGTGCCACGCAGCCAGAATCCGGCCAGGAAGAACACCGCCCATGACGCATCCTGCACACTGTGATGGAGCAGCGACAAGTGGATGCGCGTGGCCGCCATCACCAGGGCGAGGGCGATCAGGATGCCCAGGCGTCGGGACTGCGTCGTGACCATGAAGTGCTCCATATGCGCGTCGAATAGACCACCATTCTAGCCCAATGCGCTTCAACCCTGGCGGCATCAACAGGTATCATCGACCGCATGAATGCCTCGTTCGCTGCTTCCTCGAATCACCCGGGCGTGTTGATCATCGGCGGTGGTCTGGTCGGAGCCAGCCTGGCAATCGCGCTCGACCTCGCCGGCGTCACCGCGACGCTGGTCGAATCCGCCGCGCCGCGCACCGGCACCCCGCCCAGTCATGACGAGCGCAACCTGGCACTGGCGCGGGCCACGGTGAACGGGCTTGAGGCGATCGGCGTGTGGCGGCATGCCGCGCCCAACGCCACACCGATCCGGCACATCCACGTCAGTCGCGCCGGCGAATTCGGCAGCACGCGCATCGATGCGGACCGCCATGGTGTCGACGCGCTGGGCTGGACCCTGCCGGC
>JBDTZX010000014.1:0-1808 GCA_040004895.1 Rhodanobacter sp.
CCGCTGTACGACGCCTACGGCATGGGCACCACGATCTGGTCACCGCTGGCATCCGGCCTGCTGACCGGGAAGTACAACGAGGGTGTGCCGGCCGATTCGCGACTCACCCAGCCGGGCTACGAGTGGCTGCGTGAGGGCGTGCTCGGGCAGGGTGATGAGCGCCTCGGCAAGGTTCGCGCGCTGCAGCCGATCGCGGATGAACTGGGTGGCACGCTCGCGCAGATGTCGCTTGCCTGGTGCCTGCTCAATCCGCACGTTTCAACCGTGATGTTGGGTGCCAGCCGGCTCGAACAGCTGGAGCAGAATCTGGCAGCACTCGATCTGCTGCCGCGTTTGACCACGGAGATCGCCGGCCGCATCCGGGGCATCGTCGAGGCTGTCTGAGCCGTGTCATGACGGGTCCACCGAGGAAAAGGTTGACACTTAAATGAGAATCATTATTATTTAAGTCGCCAATGATTTCCTGGATTCCGCCATGTCGACGCCCGTCCTGTCCCCGAACCACTCGCCGCAATGGGTGCTGCGCTCGCTGCGGCGAGCACCGACGACGCTCATACCCATCGCCACGCCCCGACACATCACCAGCCAGACGCTGCTCGACGGCGCGCGCGAATTGGTGATCCAGCATCAGGGTGGCGAATACCGTTTGCGGCTGACCCGCAACGACAAGTTGATCCTGACCAAGTAGCGATCGGGCTTCCCCGGGCTGCGGCTGGTGCCGCGCCCTCACCAGGCCTGTCGCCAGTGCAATCCCTGGATTGCCAGCCGGATGGCTCCATCGGAGATGTTCGATGTTCAGCTCTTTACTGCATCGGCTGCAGGACGTGTGCCTGCAGGCCGCCACCCCGATCACCCGGCGCTGCGTCAGGCTGGCGCCGAAGCTTCTGCTCGACGCACTGCCTTGCCTGGGCAGCGTGCTGTATGTGCCGATGCACCCGCATGCGTCGTCGGTGTGGCTGATGCCGCGCGGCCTGCTGGTGGCGGACATGCGGCTGGCGCCGCTGCTGCAGGCTCGCTGGCTGGTGGCAGCCAGCACGATCACCGTCGACGGGCCACGCGAATGGATCGAATGCATGGATCGGGATCGACGCCTGTGTGCACGGCTGTATCTGTTGCCGGATACCGACTATCTGGCTTGGGATGCGTTGCTGGCAAACGGCGAACCCGCGACGAATCCAGATCGCCGCCCGACTCCAGCGTGGCCGGCGAGCGCACAACTTCTCTGCTTTCATCGATACCGGCTGGGTGGACTCGACGTGCTCGATGGCGAAACCAGCACGGGCGCATCACCGCTCAGCACGCAGCTGGCAGGACATATCGCACGCCTCGACGTGGTGTCGCGAGATCCGCACGCGGGTCACCGAGCGAGCTGACCGGACGCTCGTCCGGTTGTCCGTGAAGTGTCCGCGGACAGCCATGCGGTTGCGGGGTATTGCCGCAAGTATCTGAAACAGAAGTGGATTCGTGCAAAGTTTCGAGTGGCACACGGATTGCAAAGATCCTTGCACAACCGCACTGCACGCGGTCAGGGAAGCCACGATGATTCGCGATACCTCCGCCACCGACCGCCTGGTCGAAGTCAAACCCAACCGCAAGCGTCGTTTGATCCTGATCGGCGGCGGCATCGTCGTGCTCGGGCTGCTGGTGTGGCTGGCTCCAGGCATCGGCCGGCTGTTCTCGGCATCGGCTTCGGTCAGCAGTTCGCGACTCGCCTTCGCCACCGTCGAACGCGGACCGTTCGTGCGCGATATCGCCGCCGAAGGCAAGGTGGTCGCCGCGGTCAGCCCTACCATGTACGCCACCTACGG
>JBDTZX010000264.1:0-1805 GCA_040004895.1 Rhodanobacter sp.
CACCTGATCGATCACGCCTTCGTCGATCAGATCCTGCAGGCCCTTGGGTGTTTTCATGCGTGGGAAGCTTCAGCGATTCGAGGAATAACGCCCATTATGGCCGATCGGCGCCCCGGGCCGGTTCATCGCACCCGACAAGCGCGCTCAGCCTCGATTTCACGCAGCGAGCCGATCACGCGCTTCAGCGGCAATCTCGAACGAATGCCGTCGGGCCGCGTGATCGAACACGTTGGCGGTGATCAGCAGCTCGTCGGGTTGATGCCGGGCGATGAACGCCTCGATGCCGTCCGCTACCGTGTCGGCCGCGCCGACCACGGCGCAGGCCAGTGCGCGTTCCACCATCAGCTTTTCCGGCGGCGTCCAGTACGACTCGATGTCGTCGATCGGCGGCGGGATCAGGCCCGGACGACCGCGCCGCAGGTTGATGAAGCTCTGCTGCTGGGTGGTGAACAGGCGCCGCGCCTCCGCATCGCTGTCAGCGGCGACCACGTTGATGCCGAGCATCGCGTAGGGCTGCTGCAGGCGTGCCGACGGACGGAAGTCGCGGCGGTACAGCGCCAGCGCCTCGTCCATCGCATCCGGGGCGAAGTGCGAGGCGAACGCGAACGGCAGACCAAGCCGTGCCGACAACGTCGCGCTGAACAGGCTTGATCCAAGCAGCCATACCGGCACGTCGATGCCCGCACCCGGAACGGCGCGCACTGGCTGGCCGGCGACCGCGGGTTCGAAATAACCGAGCAGCTCCATCACGTCGTGCGGAAACGCATCGGCGCTGTCGAAATAGCGACGCAGCGCTTTCGCGGTTGGCTGGTCGGTGCCTGGAGCTCGTCCGAGACCCAGGTCGATGCGGCCCGGATACAGCGACGCCAGCGTGCCGAACTGCTCGGCCACCTGCAGCGGCGCGTGGTTCGGCAGCATGATGCCGCCGGCACCGACGCGAATGGTCGAGGTGCCACCGGCCACGTGGCCGATCAGCACCGCCGTCGCCGCGCTGGCGATGCCTGGCATGTTGTGATGTTCGGCCAGCCAGTAGCGACGGTAGCCGAGCCTTTCGGCCAGCTGCGCCAGATCGAGTGTGTTGCGGAACGCCTGCGCGGCATCGCTGCCTGCGGTCACCGGCGCCAGGTCAAGCACGGAAAACGGAATCATGTCGAGCTCTCACCATCACGAAGCTTCCGATCTGGGGGCGTCTGGATCAATTGCCACCGTGCGATGGCGCATACAATGGCGCACCCTGTTGCACGGCATCCCGATGATCGAACCCGTACGCCTTGCCAAACGTGTCGTCGCGATGACCCGTTGTTCGCGTCGCGAAGCCGAGCAATACATCGAAGGCGGCTGGGTCAAGGTCGACGGCGAGGTGGTGGAGGAACCGCAGTTCATGGTCGGCGGGCAGACGGTCGAACTCGACCCGCACGCACGATTGATACCCACCGAACCGGTCACCCTGGTGCTGCACAAACCGGTCGGTTACGACGCGGTGACCGGCGCGAATCCGGCCAGCCTGCTGGTCACGCCCGAGACGCGATCGGCCGATGATCCGTCGGGCGTGCGCCCGCTGAAGCGGCACCTGCAGCGGCTGACCTCGCCGCTGTCACTGCCGACGAACGCCAGCGGCCTGCTGATCTTCACCCAGGACTGGCGGGTCACGCGCAAGTTCGCCGAGGATGCCGACCGAGTCGAACAGGAATTCGTGGTTGACGTCAGCGGGACGCTGGCACCCAACGGGCTGGCCCTGCTCAATCACGGCCTGCGCTTCAACAACTACGCGATGCCGCCGATCAAGGTCAGCTGGCAGAGCGAGC
>JBDTZX010000149.1:0-20191 GCA_040004895.1 Rhodanobacter sp.
CGTAGCATCGTCATCTCGCATCATTTCCTCCATTCCGTCGCAAGGCACCGGCCAAACCTGTCGTGCGTCGACAACGGATCGTGCTTCGCGTCAACGACGACGCGACGATTTCGCGTTGCCCGACTTGAACAGGTTGCCATATCGAACCACAGGCAACGATCGGGCCACGGCGAACCGCTGGCTGCGCGATTGCAAGCTGCGTGGCATCAACCGGGTATTTGCCGGTTGGCTTGAAGTATCCTGCCGCTACGGCAAGGGTCGCGGAAATGCGTCCTGATGCCGATACGCAACGCCTAAACGTTGCCTGGTGGCGAAGGGGGAAGACGTGGGTCGCGAGACTGATTTTCTGGATCTCTACAAGGATCTGGGACTGCATCCGGATTGCAGTTTGCCGGAATTCAAGCAGGCCTATCGCCGGCGCTTGTCGGTCCTGCATCCGGATCGTCCAGGCGATGGCTCCGCCAATCCGCCGGAGCAACTCCAGCGCTTGACTGCGCTGTACGGTGCAGCGATGGAATTTCACCGTCGGCACGACCGCCTGCCAGGTGCCATTCAATCGCGCCCGGTTCAGGTCAGCCCGGCTCAGCCGCCGGCATCCGCGCCCGTCGCGCCGCCCAGGCAGCGTTCCCGCTGGTGGCTTGCATTGCCGCTGGTGGCTTGCGCGATCTGGCTGCTCTGGCCCGAGAGCCCGAAAGTCGAATCGACGATGGATTCCGACCCGCAGGTCGAGGCAACCGAGAGCGGCCAGCCTGGGGCGGTGCCCGCACATGCCATCGAACTCGGCATGGCACCCGACCAGGTCCGCGCGATCGAGGGAGAACCGGTGGTCATCAGCGACGACCGCTGGGATTACGGACCGTCGTGGGTCCGTTTCGAGAACCGGAAAGTAGCCGGCTGGTACAGCTCTGTGCTGCATCCGCTGAAGACGGCTTCGCCGCAGAATCCGCAGATCCGTCCGTAACGTCGCGACGCGCGACTGCCGCACTGCCCGAAACCTGTCCTCGCCCATGCGCCTGCCGGTCAGGAACCGGGCGTCTGCGCTGCTCCGCCAGCCGGCTCGGCGCTGTGCGGCAGGCTCGACATGGCCGGCTGCACCGTGCCGTCCGCGCTCACCACGAAATCCAGCACGCCTTTGGCACTGGACATGTGGCTGCCGCCGGAACTCACGTTGATCGTCTGGAGATCGCCTTCGGTGGACACGGTGATGTTGTAACCCGTGGCAGCCGCCAAGTCGGTGATCAGATGTCGGCACATCGAGGCCGGCACGGCATAGGCGATCGTGCCGTCGAGCGGTGTTCCCGCCGGACCAGTACTGCTGATCACGACGCTGTTGCCGTCACTCGCAGCAAGCCGCACTCCGGCGATCGTCCCGTGGATCACCGCGACCGTGCGGGCAGTGGCAACGGCCGCTGCCGATGACGACATGTCGAACACCGTCAGCCATTGGTGGCTGACGGCGGGGCCCGCCGGCCGGACCTGTACCTGCCAAGCCTTGACAGGCTTGCTGTCGGGATAGAGCGGCAGCGTGGCGAGTTCGGCATTTGCCGGAAGCACGGTGGTCATCGCACCCACGTATTTGCCGTCGTAGCTGACATCCAGGCGCTTCTGCCCGCCGGCCGCCGTAGCCGCGACCGGGCTGGCGGGGAAATGCCAGGCCATGTATTGATCGTATCCGGCGCCGCCGGCACGGGTGCGGTCGTAGACAACGAAACGGTTGGGCCGCAGATAGACGATCTGGCGAGACCAGTCCGCAACGGCGACGCCTGCCGGGAACTTTCGATACATGTCTTCCAGATGCGTGGCCAGCACGTAGACATGGTCGACACCGTCCTCATACGCGGCAATCCCGGTGCGCACGTGGTCGTCTTCGGTGGTGTAGGCAGCCTGCCCAAAACGGTCCAGCAAACTGCCGCCGCGCATGTTCCTCACATAAAAGACGTTGTAGAGCTGGCGGTTGCCCAGCAACAACGTCTTGCCGTCGCCGAAGTTGTCGTTGTAGACATGGGTTTCGTCGGCTGTGCCATTGGGATCGTGAACCACCCATCCACCGGCGTTGACCAGCAGCGGTGACGAGCCGCGCACCAGAGCCAGGCTGCCCTGATCGAAATATTCCTCGCCCGCACCCGGATTGTTGATGTAGGGGCCGGCGCGAAACGACATCCAGCTCGCCTTGGTGGTCCAGTCCGAACGGGCTGCCACTGCGCCCATGCCTGACGCCAGGTATGAGAGCGGCAGCGATTTCAGCGAAGACTTCGCCGCGTCCGGGTCCAGCTCCAGGAAACGCACCCACGGATCTGCGGCGGACTCCCCGGAAGTCGCGCTGGCGACCTCATCGAGATACTGATGAAAGACCCCCACCCGCGGTGAATCCCAGAAGCTCAGCTCGCCAAGCACCTGCTGGAAGATTCCCACCGGCGCCGTACCCGGAGGATGCGACGCCGTGCCGCCGGAATGGTTGGTATCGCGGTCGTCGAAATACGCCCGCGATGGCCAGGTGAAATGCATGATGTAGTCCGCGCTGTCGAGCGGGTAGCTGTACGGCGCCGTCGCGTGGACGAGATCGATTCCGGTCGCGGTCTTCACTTCCCGCACCGGCATGCTCATGTTGAAGACGGCCAGCGGCGCGTAGTTGCCGAAGCCTTCCGGCCAGCCGCCGCCGGACAGGTGTTGCGCATAGTACGGCTGGACGCGCCGGCCGAACTGGTTGTTCAACCAGTCCGACCACTGCGTCGGTGCCGCCGGATTTTCACCATACGTGCCCAGCGCAATGGTCGCCTTGGCGTGGAAGTAGCCGGCGAAATAATTGCCTTGCGGATGCTTGTATTCAAAATCCGCCACGCTGCCGGGTTTTTCGAAAGCCGTCAGCCACGTGTTCGCCGTGGTGTAGACCTGGATCCGTTGCGCAGGCGTCAACAAGTCATGGAGCCAGTCATAGCCCAGACCGAAACCGACGCCGTAGAAACGGATCACGTAGCCGTCGTCGGCCAGTGGATTCTCGCCTTGACCACCGGGGGTGTGCGGTGTGGACATTTTCATCAGGATGTCGACGGCCTTGGCACCATAGGTCGCCGCCGCCTTCGGATTGCTCGAACGGAGCACCTGATAGCACAGCGCCTCGTCCATCAACGCCGGCAGGTAGGACGATCCCTGATACCCCTGACCCAGATTCGGCGGATTGGGATACGTGGCCTGAGTCGGATAGTTGACGTTGCCGCCGATCAGCGAGTCGCAACTCGATTTCAGCGCCCGCCATTCGGACGTATCGGCGGCCGCACGCTGCCGCAAGACGCTCAAGGTCGCGCCGTCGAGGATCATCCGCGGATGTGCCGACAGCACCGGTGCGGCGGCGCCCCCTCCCGCGATATCCGTCGAAGCGAGGATCCCGCCCAGGTTGGCGTTCCTGCCCGTGATGACCGCATTTCTCGCCGCGGCCTTGACCGTCCGCAAGCCGGCTATCGCCAGCCTGATACCGGTTGAGGGCATGTCCGGTGAGACCATGTTCACGACAGCCAACGTCACCGCCATCAGCAACAGGACGATTCCGGTGCTACGCATCGGATGGCGATGGAGCGACGATACCGTCGCGGCTTTGCCGAAAAACACGCTGAATGCTCCAGAAATCAATCCCGTCAAGCGGGATCATCGAACAATGTTGGCTACACGCATGTGGCGCTTCGTCGGAGTTTTCGTTTCACGAGTCGCGATCCTCGTATCACGAGCGAGGCACGGCGCAGATCGCCCCACCTCTTGCGAAGCGGTGGACCAGCCTTCAATCCGCAGTATGCACCAGCACTTCAGCGCGCTCCGCGCCCGAACAGCACTACCTCGACGGTCTGGATGAGGATCAGCAGATCGAACAACAGATTGTGGTTCTTCACGTAGTACAGGTCGAACTTGAGCTTTTCCGCCGCATCATCCTCGGATGCGCCATAGGGATAGCGCAACTGCGCCCATCCGGCCAAGCCTGGCTTGAGGCAATGGCGCAAGCTGTAATAGCGGATTTTCAGCTCCAGATCGGCAACGAATTGCGGCCGTTCCGGGCGCGGACCGATGAAGCTCATCTCGCCCTTGAGGACATTCCACAGCTGCGGCAGCTCGTCGAGTCGCACCTTGCGAATGAACTTGCCCACACGGGTCACGCGTGCGTCGTCCTTGCTCGCCCAGCGCGCCACGCCATCCAGTTCTGCGTCGGTGCGCATGCTGCGGAATTTCGCCAGCCAGAAGGTCTTGCCGCGGACACCGACGCGCTCCTGACGATAGAAGATCGGCTGACCGGCACCGGATTCGACGCGAATCGCCAGTACCACCAGCAGCATCAGCGGCCAGGTCAGCAACAGCACCAGTGCCGAAATACCGAGATCGAAGCAGCGTTTGCTCAGCCGGCGCACCGGTGTGGCATTGAAGCCGCCGGAGAAAACCAGCCAGGACGGATCGGTGAACGACAGTTGCACACGACCCGATTCGCGCTCGAAGAACGTGGTCAGGTCGGTGACGTCGACGCCGAGCTGCCGGCATTCAAGCAGATCCTCCATCGGCAGACCGCCGCGCCGGTCATCGACGCCTACCACGATCTCGTCGACCTGCTCGCGCTGGACCAGCGTGTGCAGCGGCGTACCCGGGGTAAGCACCAGATCCTGCGGCACCGCCAGCGTCTCACCTGGCCGCGGCACAAATCCCACTACCACGAAATTGCGCCGGTCGGCCCGGCGACGCATGCGGTTGTGGATCTGCGATGCGCGCATGCCGGCGCCGAGAATCAGCACGCGGCGCTTGAATGCCTCGACTTCGACCAGACGCAGGAACACCGCCCGGAATCCGGTCACGGCGACAAATCCAAACCCCAGCGCGATACCCATCACGCCACGACCGACATAGGCCTGGGGCACCAGATAGTACGCCACCACCAGCCCGAAGATTCCCAGCACGAAGCCCACCGCCTGGCGCGCCAGCAGGCCGAACCAGCTGGTACGCATGTGGCCCTGATACTGGCCGAGCGCAGCCAGCCCCAGCATGATGACCGCGGCAAACACCAGCGATCGCTGCGGCATGTGCTGCGAGAATTCGGTCAGCTGCTCCGCATGCTGGAAATAGCGCAGGTACATGGCCAGATTCAGCGAAATGCCCAGCAGCAACAGCTCGCCCGAGGCCAGCAGCAGGATCCAGCGCGTCGTTTGTTTGTGCATGAAACTTCCCCGTCCCTATTCGCCGTCGCTCTCACGCTGGCGAGGGCGAAAGGTTATCGCTCGCTCCGCCAAAGTGCCATGTATCCAGAACGTCTATGCCTTGCCCAAATGACGCACAACCTGTCGTCTTCAGGCACCACGGCTGTCCACAAGCAATATTTATGCCTCTGACTCAACCCAGCGTATAAAAGGCATTGCAGTTTACCGTAGTGTGATTGCATGCACATTTCATGCCCTCCAAGCACCTACAGATGGCATACCTCCACGTGTCGGGCCAGCCATGGCTCCAGGACGATTTCCGGGCAGATTGAGTGCGAAGCGAGGAAATGGCAGCTCGCCGCTGCTGGAAACTCCACGATCCGGCACGAACGGCCGCGCCGGGGATGACATCGCGATACGCTGTCACGCCACTCCGCGCCACCATGAAGCGGCCGTCCCAGTGACGGTCGAAACCCGATGCAAACCTCTCTGACATGGCGCTGGCGGCGTCCTTGGCGTGGACGCTGCCCGCTCCACCCTGACGGGCTAGGTGTTGTCCTCGCGCGCGATGAACTCCAGGTACCAGGGCATGGCTTCGTGCAGACCCAACTGCAGCGTATGCGTCGGCACATAGCCGAGGCGGGAGTTCGCACGACCGATATCGGCCAGCGAGTGGAGCACATCACCCACCCGGAAATCGCGATAGACCGGCCTGCTGGCATACGATCTGCCGCCTGCGGCAAGTTGCGCGACCAGGGAATCGAACAGTTCGTTCAAACTCGTGCGCTGCCCCACTGCCACGTTGTAGACGAGATCCTTGTGTTCGTCGGCGGCTAACGCGGCAAGCAGGTTCGCCTGCACCGCGTTGGCGACGAAACAGAAATCGCGGGTGGTTTCTCCATCACCGTTGATGAACACCTTGTCGCCGCGGATCATCGTGGCGATCCACTGCGGGATCACCGCCGCATAGGCGCCATCCGGGTCCTGCCGGCGGCCAAACACATTGAAGTAGCGCAGGCCGATCGCCTTGAAGCCGTAGCAGCGCGCGAATACCTCGGCATAGATCTCGTTGAGCAGCTTGGTCACCGCGTACGGCGACAGCGAGCGGCCGATCTTGTCCTCGACCTTGGGCAGGGTGGGCTCGTCTCCATAGGTCGAACTCGACGCCGCGTAGGTAAAGCTCTTGACGCCTTCGTCGCGCGCGGCCACCAGCATGTTCAAAAAACCGGTGGCGTTGGATGCGTGGGTGGCCAGCGGATCCTCGATCGAGCGCGGCACCGAACCGAGTGCGGCCTGGTGCAGCACGTGGCTGACGCCCGCAACTGCCGCGCGACAGTCGTCAAGGCTGCAAATGTCGCCTCGGATGAAACGGAAGCGCGACCACGCATCGGCACCAACCAGTTGCTGCACCTCATCCAGGTTGCGTTGGTAGCCGGTGGAGAAATTGTCCAGACCGACCACCTGCTGGCCGAGCCTGAGCAGCGTCTCGACCAGATTCGACCCGATGAAGCCGGCGGCACCGGTGACCAGCCAGGTGGTCGCCGACTCACGCACGCGCGCCTGCAGCGTAGCCGGCAGTTCGACATTGCCAACAGTCATCACAGTCTCCCGTCCACGGCATCGCGCGGCAGTACATATTTCACGTCGTAGATGACCGTGGATGGTTTGCCGAACGCGCGAATGCCCGTGGTACCCAGCGCCACGAACTGCCGGTGTCCGACCGCGATGATCACCGCGTCATAACTGCCCGGCTCCGGCTCGGCGACAGGGTTGATTCCGTATTCGTGCTCGGCTTCGGCCGCGCTCACCCATGGATCGTGGACGTCGATCTGCGCGTCGTAACCACGCAAAGCCTCGACGATATCGACCACACGCGTATTGCGCAGGTCGGGACAGTTTTCCTTGAACGCCAGCCCGAGCAGCAGGATTTTCGCGCGCACCGGGTTGATGCCCTTGCGCACCATCAGCCGGATCACCTCGTTGGCGATGTACGGACCCATGCCGTCATTGGTACGCCGACCGGCCAGGATCACATCCGGGTGATGACCGACTTCCTGCGCCTTGTGGGTCAGGTAATACGGATCCACGCTGATGCAATGGCCGCCAACCAGGCCCGGGCGGAACGGCAGGAAATTCCACTTGGTGCCCGCCGCCTGCAGCACTTCCAGGGTGTCGATGCCGAGCTTGTTGAACAGGATCGCCAGATCGTTGACCAGCGCGATGTTGAGATCGCGTTGGGTATTCTCGATCACCTTGGCCGCCTCGGCCACCTTGATGCAGCTGGCCTGGTGCGTACCGGCGACAATGATCGAGCCATACAGACGGTTGACGAAATCGGCCACCTCGGGCGTGGACCCGGAAGTGACCTTGAGAATATTGGTGACTCGATGCTGCTTGTCGCCCGGGTTGATCCGCTCGGGACTGTAGCCGGCGAAAAAATCGCGATTGAAGACCAGCCCTGACACTTTCGCCAGGATCGGTACGCAGACCTCTTCGGTGCAACCCGGATAGACCGTGGATTCGTACACCACAATGTCGCCCTGCTGGAGCACCTTGCCGAGGGTTTCACTGGCCCTGATCAGCGGCGTCAGGTCCGGGCGCTTGGCCGAGTCGATCGGCGTCGGCACGGTGACCACATACACGTTGCAGCTGCGAAGGTTCTCGAGGTCGGCACTGAAGCTCAAGCGTGGCGCCGCTGCCAGTTCGTCGGCGTCGACTTCCAGGGTGCTGTCCCGACCGGCACGCAACTCCTCGATACGCGCCGTGTTGATGTCGAAACCCACGGTGTCGTAGTGCTTGCCGAACTCCACCGCCAGCGGCAGGCCGACATAGCCCAGCCCGATGATGGCGATCTTGGTGCTTTCCAGATTCCGCATGCGAACCATCCTGATGAAATTCATTCCGAAACAACTGGCCAGCTCACGGGCCTGTTCGCAGCCGTCGCGAGGGCCGGCTCCCCGTTCGCCGGCGGCGCAAATCTCGCCCATCCATCCCGGTCGAGCAGACCGGGCGCCAGCGCCGGATCAGCTGGCGGCGGGCTGCGTATCGTAATGGTTGCAGACCACCGCGGTACACCGTCCGGGCGACATAGACAGCGCCGGTCGCTTCCACCGGTCCTGCCCGTTGCACCAACTGCAGCGTCATCATCGACGCGCGCGGCTGCGGCCAGACCCCCTTGAACGCACGCGTCGCGGCGATCATCGCATACGCTACGGATATCCCGGCGCGGCTGCGCTGGCCTTGCCGCCCGTTGCCGCTGCTGCTCGCGTATCCTTGGCATGCCCGCCGCGATCATTCCGGCGCTCGCACGGCAACGCGGCCGCGCCGCCCTCCCCGCGCGCCTCAGGCCGGTCCGGATGGATCGATCGGGCGTGCAGAGCCTTCGATATCCATCCAGCAACGAGCGGGAGACAGACCGGCATGGTGGCAACGGCGACCGAGCGAGTGATCGAGGTGCATCACTGGAACGACACTCTTTTCAGCTTCCGCACCACCCGCGATCCCGGCTTCCGTTTCGACAGCGGCCAGTTCGTGATGGTGGGTCTGGAAACCGATACCCGCCCGTTGATGCGCGCCTACTCGATCGCCAGCGCGAGCTGGGAGGAACATCTCGAGTTCTTCTCGATCAAGGTACCCGACGGTCCGCTCACCTCGCGCCTGCAATACCTCAAGGTGGGCGATCCGGTGATCGTCACGCGCAAGCCGACCGGCACGCTGGTGCTGAACGATCTGAAGCCCGGAAAGCATCTCTACCTGCTTGGCACCGGTACCGGCCTGGCGCCGTTCCTGAGCATCGTGCGCGATCCGGAAACCTATGCACGATTCGAGCGGATCGTGCTCGCCCACGGCGTCCGCCAAATCAGCGACCTCGCCTACACCGATTATCTCCAACACGAATTGCCGCAGCACGACTATCTGGGCGCGCTGGTGCGCGAGAAGCTGATCTATTACCCCAGCGTCACCCGCGAGGCATTCCGCAACCGCGGACGCATCACCGACGCGATCGCCGACGGGCTGATGAGCGAGACCATCGGCCTGCCACCGCTGGATCCGCAAACTGACCGCCTGATGCTGTGCGGCAGCCCGGCGATGCTCGACGACCTTTGCGCCTTGCTCGACGGCCGCGGCTTCCGCGCCGCACCGCGCACGCGCGAACCGGGCGACTACGTGATCGAGCGGGCGTTCGTCGAGAAATAAGCCGGGCCGCCACGCTGGCGCAATCCGCCGCGTGCTGAAATGCTGGCGTCTCCGGACGATGCCACTGCAGGGACCCGACCATGGATATCGCGCTGTATGTGCTTGCCGCCCTGTTGATGATTGGCGGTCTCGCCGGCGCCGTGTTGCCGGCATTGCCGGGCATCCCGCTGATCTTCGGTGGCATCTGGCTGGCTGCGGTGGTCGATCACTATCGCCATCTCGGCCTGTGGTGGCTGCTGGTCATCGGCGCACTGGGCGCGATCGGCGTGGTCGTCGACTTCGTCGCCAGCATGCTCGGCGCCAAACGCGTCGGCGCCAGCAAGCTCGCGCTGTGGGGCGCCGCGGCCGGCACCGTCATCGGCCTTTTCTTCGGGATACCCGGCCTGGTGTTCGGACCGTTTCTGGGCGCCCTCGCCGGCGAGCTGGCGTCTGGCAACAGCGTGTTGCGTTCGACGCATGTGGGCGTGGGCACCTGGCTCGGTCTGCTGTTCGGCACGCTGCTGAAGCTGGTGGTCTCGCTGGTGATGATCGGCCTGTTCGGGCTGGCGATGCTGCTGGACTGAGGTCCACGACCTTCGGCACATGGCTGCCCACGCGCGGTCTCCTAGGCTGGGCTACCTCATCGGGAGCGTCACCATGTCCAAATGTCTCGCCGTCGCGCTGGCGACCGTACTGACTGCCGCCGGCTCCGTCCACGCACAGACAGCCACGACGCCGCCTGCGTGGGTTGCACGCAGCAACGCCGATGCGCAGGTGATGCTCGATACGCTGGCCCGCTTCAGTCCGGAGTTCGCGTCGCAGATCGGCATTCCCGGTTACGACGACAAGGTCGCGGACATGAAACCTGGCATCGACTCCCGTTCGCGCGCTGCGCTGCAGGATGCCAAGGCCAAGCTCGAGAAAATGCTGGCGTCGGAACACGACAGCAACGTGCAGCAGGATCTGCACATCATGATCGATTCGCTGGATCAGCAGATCGAAGGCATCGATCTCAATGCGAAGTATCTGCTGCCGGTGCAGGATGTCGGGCAACTGATCTTCGGCGGCGAGTTCGCCTTGCTGAAGGACGACGTCGATGCCAGGCGCCGGCCGGCCGCGCTGGCTCGCCTGCAGTGCTACATCGGCAGGGCACCGGGTTGCACGCCGATCACTCAACTGGCCGAAGCGCAGACTACCGAACGGCTGGGCAACAAGACCCTGCTTGGACCGTACAAGGGTCAGATTGACCAGCAGCTGGAGAACACGTCGCATTACGTCGACGGCGTCCGCCAGCTGTTCGCCAAGTACAAGCTCGACGATGCAAAAGGCAAGGCGGCGCTCGATACGCTGGCGCAGCAACTGAAGGATTACGACAGCTGGGTGAGCAGCACGGTGCTGCCTCGCGCGCGCACCGATTTCCGCATGCCCGAGCCGCTGTATGCCTACACGCTGCGGCAGGTCGGCATCGATATTCCTCCGCAGGAAGTGATGAAGCAGGCCGAGCTCGAATTCGTCGAGATGCGCGGCGCCATGCAGATGCTGGCACCGGTGGTGGCAAAGAGTGAAGGCATCAACGCCACCGATTACCGTGAGGTGCTCAAGGCGCTGAAGAAACAGCAATTGCCGAAGGACCAGGTGATGCCGTGGTATCACGAGGTGCTCGGGCAGATCGAGGCAATCATCCGGCGCGAGCGCATCGTCACCCTGCCGCTGCGCAAGATGCAGTTCCGCCTGGCATCGGATGCGGAGAACGCACAGATTCCCGCGCCACACATGGATCCACCGCCGTTCGTCAACAACCACGGCGAACAGGGCACGTTCGTGCTCAGCACCGGCCAGCCCGCCAATGCAGGCGATAGCAAGCAGGGCTACGACGACTTCACCTTCAAGGCCGCCGCGTGGACGCTGACCTCACATGAAGGCCGCCCCGGCCACGAACTGCAGTTCGCCGCAATGCTCGAACGTGGCGTATCGCTGGCACGCAGCTTGTTCGCTTTCAACAGCGTCAACGTGGAAGGCTGGGCGTTGTATTCGGAATCGGAAATGCTGCCGTACGAGCCGCCGGCCGGGCAGTTCATCGCCCTGCAACACCGCATGATGCGCGCCGCGCGCGCCTACCTCGACCCGATGCTCAACCTTGGACTGATCAGCAAGGAGCGTGCTAAAGAAGTGCTGATGCACGATGTCGGCCTGTCCGAGCCGATGGCACGCGAAGAGATCGACCGCTACACCTTCAACAGCCCTGGCCAGGCCGCGTCGTATTTCTACGGCTACATGCGCATCCAGCAGTTGCGGCTGGAAGCCGAACTCGCGCTCGGTCCGGCCTTCGATCGCATGGCGTTCAACGACTTCGTGATCGGACAGGGCCTGCTGCCGCCGGCGCAGCTGGCCGATGCGGTACGCACGCAGTTCATTCCCGCACACAGGAAGCACTGATTCGCCGCGGCGGCAGGTGCTCTCCTGCCGCCGCGAACGCTCGAAAAAGCAGCGAGTCAGACCGGTGCGCCGGCGAGCACGTAAAGCAGCACGGCAAGAAAATGCAACACACTCCCGGCCAGCACGAACACATGCCAGAGCGCGTGGTGATACGGCAGTCGACGCCAGAGATAGAACGGCACGCCCAGCGTGCAGGCGAGTCCACCGGCGATCAGCAACGTCATGCCACCTCTCTGCAGGTGCGCTTGACGGCCTGAACGCGATCATGCCGATCCGGTCCATGCCGAAACAGAGCAGCACGGCCAGCCGGTGGTAAGGCCTGAACCGTCCCACTCCCAGCGCGTCGCCATGCCGCGCCGCAATCGCGACCAGGATGGCCAGGCTGGCAATGCTGAGGGCCATGCCGATGCCGTGAATCATGCTGCCGGCGAGCTCGTCACCGACGCCGGGGGTTCCGGCCATGACGACCTGTCCATCATCGCTGACTCCCGCCGGATCGTGCCGCGAGCGGCTTTGCGCCTCCCTTACCGCTTCCAGCCCGTGCCGATGCATACGTTTGGCCGTCCACTTGCGGAGCACGACCATGCAGGCATACGCTGCAGCTGCGCCCGCACGATCCCCCTGCAGCCATGCAGCGTGACGGTCGCAACATACCCACTGTTGTCAGGAGGTCGCTTATGTCGTCCGCAAGCCTGGCTGTCTCTCATCACGCGCACCCCGACGTCGTACGTATCGCCGCCATCAGTGCGGCCATCGCGCTCAACCTTGCCGTCGTCCTGGTCGTTTCACGACCCATCGCGACGGCGCTGTTCGCGCCGCAAACCATACCCATGGCGATACCCTCTGTCCGGATCATCGAGCCGCCGGCACTGGTGAAGCCGCCCCCACCGGTCCAGCTCAAGCCGTTGCCGCATCCACCGACGCTGCCGCAGACGCATCTGCGACCACTGCCGGTCAACCCGCCTGTCGCGATACCGACGCCTGCGGGCAACATCGCCCAGCCACCCGTCAGCATCCCCACCCTGTCCCCGGCAAATGCCGTGCCCGGTCCGGCCGTCGATGCCGCGCCGATCGAGGCCAGCCTGGCCTATCGCTCGGCACCGTTGCAGTTCCCGGTACAGGCGATGCGTCAGCGCATGCATGGCAGCGTGCTGCTGCGGGTGTTGGTGGATGAAACCGGCAAGCCCGTGGACGTGGTGGTGGAGCAAAGCAGTGGCTACGCCTTGCTCGACCGCAGTGCCCGTTCGCAGGTGCTGGCCTCGTGGCGGTTCCAGCCGGCACTGGTCAACGGTCGGGCGGTACGCGCGTGGGCGCGGATACCGGTCACGTTCGACCTGCACGAGCAGTAGCCGCTTTGGAAACCGGGCTGTCCTCCGGGGTGGCTCGGCTGCTGTTTGTGCGCCACTGCGACACGCCACGCCGGCCCTGGCCGGGTCGCGCGCAGACACTTTCTGGCTTACGCAGCTTTAACGATATGCATGCTCCACTGATTGCCGCTTACCCGCTGGTTGCAGACATGGGCAGATATTCAGACAGCTTGAAAACGTTGCGGCGAATCGCGTTGGAATACGGTTCGGTCGAGCAGCCCGACCTGGCCACGATGGCGCGCGAAATCGGCCGTATCGTGCATCGGGATTCCGGAACGCTGGCCAGGCGACTGACGCCCTCGCGTTCCCGCCCGCGCGGATTCGAGCGCTGGCTGCTGGCCGAACGCAGCAAGCCGGCGGTCAGCGTGCTGGTCATGGCATGGCCGCCGAACCATCTCACCCCGGTCCACGACCATGCCGGTCTGTGGGGTCTGGAAGTCACCCTGGTCGGTGCGCTCGAAGTGCAGTCGTATGCACGCGACGCGCTTTCGGGCCAATTGCGCCTGCAGGGTCGCGACTGGCTCGGTGAGGGCGACGGCACCTGGTTTGAAGGCGGCGAAAGTCACGCGCACCGCTGCCGTAATCTGTCGAAGCACGATACGGCGCTCACCCTGCATGTGTATGGCGGCGACCTGTCGCAGTACTTTGCCTACGAGCAGGAAGAATCAACCGGCCATTGGAACGCATTCACCCAGCGCAGCGCGATGGCCGGCCGCCTGTCCGCCTGAGCCAGGCGACACCATACTCACAGACAGGATTTTCATGTTTCGACGGGTTGCCATCATTGGCGGAGGAGCCGCGGCGGCCAGCCTGCTCAGCGAATTGCTGGAGCGTCGGCCGACGCAGCCACTTCACCTGGACTGGTATACCGGCAGCGGTACGCTGGCACGCGGCATCGCGTACGGCACTGATTCGGAGCGCCATCTACTGAATGTGCGGGCTGCCTCGATGAGCATGTTCGCCGGCAAGCCGCGCGGCTTTCTGGATTTCGTGCAACGCGACGATCCCACGGTCACCGGCACCGACTTCCTGACGCGCCGGCGCTACGGCGACTATCTCGAGGCGGAAGTGACGCGCGCCCTGCAGCACGGCATGGCGCACGGGCATGACGTGAACATCATCCCGTTCGATGTGGACGCATTGGTACCGGAGCGCGACGGCGTCACGGTGATCCATGGCGAAGAAAGCCATCGACTGGATGCGGCCGTGCTCGCGCTGGGCGCGTTCCTGCCGCAAGCGCTGAGTGGTGTCGATGCCGACGTGCTCGACAGCGGTCGCTACGTGGTGGATCCGTGGCGTCTGCTGCGCGAAGTGCCAGACATCGATCCAGTCCCGCGCAAGGTCGCACTGATCGGCATGGGACTTACCGCGATCGACGTGCTGCTGGATCTTTCGGTGCGCTGGCCGCACACCGAATTCACCGCGGTCTCGCGTCACGGCCTGCTGCCCGAGGCGCATCAGCACGCCGCTGGCGCACCTGCTGGCGACAGCGCCGAGCTGATCGAATCGATGCGCGAAACACCGGAGATCCGCCATTGGCTGCATGCGCTGCGCGAGGCGATGGCGCAGGAAGGCGAGTGGCGGACGATTCTCGACAGCCTGCGTCCGTACACACCGGGCTTGTGGCATGCGTTGGCGCCGGACCAGCGCGCGCGCTTCATGCGGCATGCGCGCTGGGCCTGGGAACGCGCCCGGCACCGGATGCCGCCACAAGTCCAGGAAACGATCGCGACACTGGAACGGGATGGACGATTGCATCGCAAGCGTGGACGCATGCAGTCGGTCCGACTTGTCGGCGAATGTCTGCAGCTGACGCTGGCTCGCGGAGGCGAAACGCAGACGCTGGACGCCGACATGGTGATCCAGACCATCGGCCTGAATACCGACGTGCGGCGTACCGATCATCGGCTGATCAGCCAGTTGCGCACCAATGCGCACATCACGCCGGATCCGCTCGGGCTCGGTGTACAGGCCACTGCCGACGGCCGACTGCTGCACGGCGGTGAAGCATGGTCGCGATTGTTCGCGATCGGAAGCCTGCTGCGCGGCACCTTGTGGGAATCCACCGCAATGCCTGAGATCCGTCAGCAGGCCCGCAGTCTGGCCGACCAGCTGCTCGCGGGTTAGCGCGCGCCAGGGCCTGCGATGACACTGACCCTGCTCACCGCCAGCATCCTGTTGATGCACCTGCTTGGGCTGGTCGCGGCGATGCATGCCGTCGTGCATACACGCACGCCGCAAGGCGCGATCGGCTGGGGACTCGGGCTCGTGCTGCTGCCTTACGTCACCCTGCTGCCATACCTGTATCTGGGTGCCAGTCGCTTCAGCGGCTATATCGCCGGTCACCCGGCCACCCGACCGTCGTCCGCCGCAACGGCCGACGACGACAGTATCGAAATCGGCTGCCAACGGTTCGGCGCGATCTGCGCGCTGCAGGGTCGTCCGTTTGTCGGCGGTCACCAGCTGTGCCTGTTGATCGATGGTGACGCCGCGTTCGATGCAATGCTCGCTGCGATGGCGGCCGCCGAACGCTATCTGCTGGTGCAGTTCTTCATCTTCCGCGACGACGAACTCGGCCGTCGTGTGCAGAAGGTGCTGCTGCAGCGGGCGGCTGCCGGGGTCGAGGTATGCGTGCTGTTCGACGGGGTTGGCAGCCGCGACCTGCCGCGTCACTACCTGAGCGTACTGCGCGCCGGCGGCGTTGCGATCCATCCGTTCGCCACACATCGATGGCGCAACCGCCTCCAGTTGAACTTCCGCAACCATCGCAAGATCGTGGTGGTCGATGGCGTGCGCGCCTTCGTCGGCGGTCTCAACGTGGGCGACGAATACCTCGGTCGCAAACCGCCGCTGGCGCCCTGGCGCGATACCCAGCTGGAACTGTGCGGACCTGCCATCGCCGACCTGCAGCGATTGTTCGCCGAAGACTGGCAGTGGATCACCGGCATGCAGCCGTCGCTGCTGCCGGCCAGCCGCTGCGATGGCACGGCCAGCGCGCTGGTGGTAGCCAGCGGACCGGCCGATACACGCGAAACCGCCTCGCTTTTTTTCACCGCCGCGATCAACGCCGCGCACGATCGGGTGTGGCTCAGCTCGCCCTACTTCGTGCCTGACGCCGCAGTCCGCGCAGCGTTGCAGCTGGCTGTGCTGCGGGGTGTCGATGTGCGGGTGCTGATCCCCTCGCGGCCGGATCACCAGACCGTGTTTCTCTCCTCCACGCTGCACGCCCATCACGCGGTGCGTGTCGGCGTGCAGATGTTCCGCTATCAGCCCGGTTTCCTGCATCAGAAGGCGTTGCTGATCGATCATGACAGCGCGGCGATCGGCAGCATGAACCTGGACAGCCGTTCGTTCCGGCTCAACTTCGAAGTGGACGTGCTGGTCGTCGACCGTGATTTCGCCGCCCAGGTGGAGAACATGCTGGAGGCAGATTTCGCGCGCGCGGTCGCGGTGGATGAACGCGAATACCGCGACGCCCCCTATCTGCGGCGTGTGGCGATGCACGTGGCGCGGCTGTTCGATCCGATTTTGTAAGCTGCCGCAGGGTGTTGCGCTCCGCGGCAGACGTCTGCCGGCGCAACCCGACCATCCATCTGGTTTCCATCATGTCCCGACTTGCCTTGCTGTTCTGCATGATCCTCGCTCCGGTCGCCGTTCGCGCCGCCGAACCTGCGCACCTTGTCGAACGCTCGACCAGCCTGCATGGAAAGGCTTACCGCTACCAGGTTTTCGTCCCGGACGGCTGGACGGCCAAACACACGTGGCCGCTGGTGCTGTTCCTTCACGGCAGCGGTGAACGCGGCAACGACAACCGCAGCCAGCTCAGCCAGGGACTGCCGCCGTGGCTGAAGGACCACGGCAAGAACTTCAAGGCACTGGTGGTGATTCCCCAGGCACCGGAAGGCAGCGCCTGGAGCGGCGAAATCGAGGCGATGGCGCTGCAGGCAATGGAGGACAGCATCACGGCGTATCGCGGCGACCGGCGGCGGCTGTATCTCACCGGACTGTCGATGGGTGGTTACGGTTCGTGGCAGATCGCACTGGATCACCCCGGCATGTTCGCCGCGGCGGCAATCATCTGCGGCGGCATCGGTCAGCCAAACGATCCCGATCCGCTTGCCGTGCAGGGGATACCCCGGGGTACTGCCGATCCGCACGCGTGGGTTGCCGCGCACATCGGCGGACTGCCGGTGTGGATCTTCAATGGCGCGGTTGATTCCGTGGTGCCGCCGGACGAATCGCATCGCATGAATGCCGCATTGAAGGCGCTCGGCAACGATGTCCGCTACACCGAATTTCCCGGTGTCGACCATGGCTCCTGGCCGATGGCGTATGCCACGGCGGAACTGTGGCCCTGGATGTTTTCGCACCGATTGCCGCCGCGGCACGCGATGCGTTGAAGCTGCGCCCTATTCGCTGCGGGAGCCGCCGAGACGATGGCGCCAGTCGCCGCTGCACAACGCCCAGCCGACGTAGATGCCCAGCGTCACGCCGAGAAATTCGCACAACACCCGCGTGCCCATGCCATCGGGGTCGTGCATCAGCGCGAGTTCCGCCTTCAGCAGCTGCAGCGACTGCAGGCGCGCATAGTTGAAGTAGAAGAGATTCCACAGATCGCCACTGACCGTCAGCGCCGTGGCGAGCAGGAACGCCCAGCCGATCTGCGGGCCATAGCTCCAGTCGTTGCGCCGGCCGATCCAGTGGAACACGCCGAACAGCAACAGCCCCGCCAGTGCGGAAATCGTCCCGGCCTGCACGCCGCCGACGATGCCGAAGCCCATCCATGATTGGTCGTAGTGCATCGCGCCGTTCTCGGAAGCA
This sequence comes from Rhodanobacter sp., assembly GCA_040004895.1. Lineage (GTDB taxonomy): Bacteria > Pseudomonadota > Gammaproteobacteria > Xanthomonadales > Rhodanobacteraceae > Rhodanobacter. Next base: position 17,963 of record JBDTZX010000149.1, read on the forward strand.
TGGTTGCCAGCACGCATTATGTGCCATCGACGCGGGCCGACACGCACGCGCTAGACTTTGTCGCTCTCACGCCTGGATGTCGCGCATGAACCAGACGATCTCACCGAACGCCGCGTTGATCGTGATCGACGTGCAGCCGGATTTCATGCCAGGCGGTGCGCTGGCGTGTCATCAAGGCGATGCGATCGTGCCCGGTATCGATCAGCTGCTGCGCCGACACAGCTTCCGCCACGTGGTGGCGACACAGGACTGGCACCCACCGCGCCACAGCTCGTTCGCCAGTTCCCATCCGGGCGCTGCGCCGTTCGAACAGATCACCCTGCATGGTCACCCGCAGACGCTGTGGCCGGACCATTGCGTGCAGGGCAGCGCAGGTGCCGAACTGCATGCCGGCGTCGACTGGTCGGCGCTGGATGCAGTGATCCGCAAGGGCAGCGACCGGCAAGTGGATTCCTATAGCGGCTTCCGCGAAAACCACGGCCCCCACGGACAGCGTACAGGCACCGGTCTTGCCGGCTGGCTGCGCGAGCGCGGCGTGGACGAGGTGCATGTGTGTGGACTGGCCCGCGACGTGTGCGTGCTGTGGACGGCACAGGATGCAGTTGAACTGGGATTCCGCACGCGTCTGCTGTGGGATCTGTGCCGGCCGGTGACGCCGGCCAGCGATGTCGCAACGCGCAACGCCTTGCTCGCCGCCGGCATTGGCATCGTCTGACTTCCACGCTCCGGCTGGTCGACCAGTGCAAGGTGGCAATGCCGACCATGTCGTGGCCACGCGGATGGTGAATTCTCCGGCAAGCCTTCTTCACGCGACGCTCGCGGCGGCAATTGCTTGAATTGCGTTATTTACCGGCCATTACGCCGCCCGGTGAAAAGCTCTGCGCATAATCCGGCTGCCTTCGGTTGTTGTTCCATCGTTCCATCGTTCCATCGGCACAGTCGCCTGAATCCGCCGTTCCATACATCCATTGGAGAATTCCGTGATCACCAGGCGTTTCCTCAGCGTGGCGCTGAACGCAGCACTCTGTACCGGCACGGCCGCTCTGTTCGGCTGCAACCAGCAACCCTCGGCGCCCACGGCAACCGCACCGGCCGGCGCGGCAACGACAGCGACGCCTGCCACGGTGGCCAGCAGTGCGCCGTCCATGCCACAGGCCACGTCGTACACGCCGCCAACAGCCGACCAGCTCTACCAGCTGGTGGCGCCGATTGCCTTGTTTCCGGACAAGCTCGTGGCGCAGGTACTGGCCGGTGCGACATACCCGGACCAGGTGACTTCGGCGGATACCTTCCTCGAACAGAATCAGTCCTTGCAGGGAGCCGCGCTGCAGGATGCGGTCGATCCACAGGCATGGGACCCGAGCGTCAAGGGCCTCACGGTGTTTCCCAAGGTGCTCGACCAGATGGCACAGAACATCCCGTGGACGACTGCGCTGGGCACCGCCTATGCGAACGACCCCACCGATGTGCTTAACGCAATCCAGGTGATGCGCCAGCGTGCATCCAAGCACGGCAGCCTGCGCAGCTCCGCGCAGCTGCGCGTGGTCGACCAGCCCGTCGCTGCCGACATGAGTTATGCGTCGGCACCGGCCGACGATACCTATCAGCCTGGCTATTCGGGCCCCGATGTGGTGCCCGCGCCGCAGCAGACCATCGAAATCCTGCCCGCCGATTCGGACACAGTCTACGTGCCCGAATACGATCCGCAGACGGTCTACGGCGAGGACGTGCAGGCGTATCCCAGCTACCGCTACGAACAGCCCGGCTACAGCACCGGCGACGTGGTGGCGACCGGCGCGCTGGCCTTCGGTGCCGGCATCGTGGTGGCATCGCTGTTCCGGCACTCGCACCATGAGGACCGGCCGGATTACGGCTGGAACAACTGGAACATGCAATGGCACGGCGGCGATCGCGGTCGTGGTGATGACCGTGGCGATGACCGCGGTGGCGATCGCGGCAACCGGCAGCGGCCGTCGGTGATCTACAACAACAGCACCTACGTATCGAACTCCACCACGATCAACAACCGCTACACGACCAACAACATCAACAACAGCGTGAACGGTTCCAACAACCGCATCAATAACGGCCGCGCCGTCAGTCGCCCGATCAATCCAGCACCGATCGCCGGCGGCAACCGGCCGCCACCGGGAGCGTTGCCGGCACCGGTTGGCCCGGGCCATCGGCCGACCGGACCGGCACACGCCGGCATGTCGACGCAGCCGCCGA
>JBDTZX010000156.1:0-1803 GCA_040004895.1 Rhodanobacter sp.
GCCACGTAAATCAGCAGTTCGTCGACCAGACCCGCGTCCAGCAACGCGCCGCCAAGCCGTGCACCCGCCTCCACCTGCAGTTCGTTGACCTGGCGCTCGGCCAGCAGACGCAGTACCGCCCTCAGATCAAACCGCCCCGTTGCATCAAGCGGGAGTCGCGCATGCTCGACACCGGGCGGAACCTGCTCGACTGCTGCAAGCTCGCCATCGTGCAGCAGCAAAGTTGGCGCGCTGCGATCAAACACTCGGAAACGGTGCGGCACGTGCAAACGGCCATCCAGCACCACGCGCAACGGGGGCTGAAAATCTTCACCGGCCAGGTTGCGAACGGTGAGCGCCGGATCGTCCGCGAGCACCGTGCCGCTGCCACTGAGGATCGCCGAACTGCGCGCACGCCAGCGTTGCACGTCGGCGCGGGCGGCCTCTCCGGTAATCCATTTCGATTCGCCACTGGCCAGCGCGGTGCGCCCATCGAGACTCATTGCCAGCTTCACACGCACGAACGGACGGCCACGTTCGATGCGATGGAAGAAACCGATATTCAGCTCGCGCGCCGCGCCCTGCATCAATCCGACATCGACGGCGATGCCGGCGTCGCGGAGCCGCTCGATGCCGCGCCCGGCCACCTGTGCGAACGGGTCCTGCACGGCGATCACCACACGACGGACGCCAGCCTCGATCAATGCGTTAGCACACGGTGGCGTGCGGCCATGATGCGCGCACGGCTCCAGCGTGACGTACGCGGTGGCATCGCGCGCGCGATCGCCGGCCGCGCGCAGCGCGAACACCTCCGCATGCGGCTCGCCGGCACGCTGATGCCAGCCTTCACCGACGACTTGCGCGCGTTGCGCAATCACGCAACCGACGCGTGGATTCGGCTGCGTGGTGAAAAGTCCGCATTCGGCGAGGCGCAGCGCTTGCGCCATGTGTTGGTGATCGATGGCGCTGAAATTGCTCACTGCTGCGAGTCTTCAGCGTGCGATGCGGCAGGAGCCCAGTCGTCGATAACCTGCTGCAGTTCCTGCGCCGGAAACGATTCGGCAACGGCGCTGCGCGCCCGCTCCTGCATGGCCGGGTCGGCACCCTCACTGCGCAACTGTTCAAAGAACTGATCACGCGCATCTTGTGAGGGCCATCGCGCAATGGCCACCCAGCATCCGTCGGCATCCTTGAAAAGGCTGGAGCCACCGGAACCGGCCGCACGACCGAGCGTGGTGATCCGTTGCCAGTTGACGATGAAGTCCTGTTCGAGTCCCGGGTGCAACCGCCAGCGATAGATAGCTACAAACACGCGGTGGTCTCCATCGGCAACGGTCAGCTTTTTTTGCCGCGCTTCAGATCGCTTTCGCCGAGCAGCGACAGCTGCAGGGTTTCCAGACCCGGCAGATCGCGCTCCAGCCGCTCGATCTCCTCGCGGAATGCCTGCACGTCCTCGAAGCTGCGATAGACCGAAGCGAACCGCACGTAGGCAACCTGGTCGAGATTTTTCAGTTCGCGCATCACCAGTTCGCCCACCTGACGCGATGGAACTTCGCGCTCGCCACTGCGGCGCAGGTCGTTGACGATGGTGCGCACCGCCGCGTCCACCGCTTCGCTGGTCACCGGACGCTTCTGCAGCGCACGCTCGAAACTCACGCGCAGCTTGCGCTCGTCGAACGTCTCGCGCCGCTCGCCACTCTTCACCACCGTCGGCAGCTTCAGTTCCGCCGTCTCGAACGTGTTGAAGCGCTCGCCACACTGCTCGCACTCACGCCGTCGACGCACGCTGGTGCCGTCCTCCGTCAGGCGAGAGTCGATCACGCG
>JBDTZX010000185.1:0-1803 GCA_040004895.1 Rhodanobacter sp.
GTCAGCACGTATACGTGGCCGGTGGGTTCGGCCTGCACGCCCTGATCCGCAACGGCGGATGCGGCCAGGTCGCGCACGACCCTCAGCAGGTTCCGCGCAGTCGTTCGCGCAGGCCGCCCTGCCGTTGAACGCGATGCGCCAATGCGGCGCGCAGTGATCCATCGGTGGTCCACAGTTCCGCGTGGCTGTGCGCACGCGAGATGGCGGTATAAACCAGTTCGCGCGTGAGCACGCGGTTGTCCTTGTCCGGCGGCAGCACGACGGCCACGTCCTGGTATTCCGAGCCCTGGCTGCGGTGGATGGTGATCGCCCAGGCGCTTTCGTGGGCGGGCAGGGTGCGTGGCGAGAAGCTGCGCAGGCTGGCATTGCCATCGCGATCGCTCAGTTCGAACCAGACGCGCAGTCCGCTCTTGTCCTGCAGCGCGATGCCGACATCACCGTTGAACAAGCTGCGGGCGTAGTCGTTGCGCGTGACGATCACCGGCCGACCGTGGTACCAGCCGTGGCTGGTGTCGATTTCGAATCGAAGGGCCAGTCGGCGCGCGAGCAATGCGTTGATGCCCTGGGCGCCATGAGGCCCGTCGCGCAGTGCACACAGGATCTGGAACCGGCGCAGGTTTGCCAGTGCGACGCCAGCGTCGACGCCTGGCGAAAGCAGCACTTGCAAGGTCGCATGCTGGCGTTCGATCCACGCATCGATGTTGACCCGCAGGTCGTTGCTGCCGGCGGCATCACGCACGTGCAGGTCGCCGTCGGCGCGATCAGCCAGCAGGGCATCCAGCCAGCGGTCATCGGACGCGTGACGCAGCGCCTCGATGCCGCGCTGCAATCCGCTGCCGGCTCGCCAGCCGTGGACCAGCGTGACGACGTGGTCGGCCAGCGCCGAAGGGCTGGTCTGCGCAGACGACAACTCGTGCGTCGAGGCACACGCCACGATATCGGCCAGCACCGAACCGGCATCCACCGATGCCAGCTGGTCGGGATCACCGAGCAGGATCAGCACGGAGTCCGGACGAAGTGCCTGCAGCAGCTGACGCATCATCGCCAGGTCCACCATCGACGCTTCGTCGACCACCACGATGTCCTCGGCCAGCGGGTTGTGCGGACCGCGGCTGAAACAGTTGTCGGTCGGCCGGTAGCCGAGCAGCCGATGCAGGGTGCGTACATCGGACTGCGGAATCAGCGGAAGCAGTTGCTGAAACGCGGGCTCGTCACCGCGGCCAGCCCATGACGCCTGCAGTCCGGCCTTGCCCCGCGCGACCGCTTGAACCAGTCGCTGCGCGGCCTTGCCGGTCGGTGCCGCCAAGGCGATGGACGGCCGTGACGACAGTCCGCAGGCTTCGGCATGACGCAGCAGCATCAGCAGCATGCGCACGACCGTGGTGGTCTTGCCGGTGCCAGGGCCGCCGGTGAGCACGAAGAAGCGCTTGCCGGGCACTGCCGCTACCGCCGCACGTTGCAAGTTGGCAGGGCCGCCCGGCATGCCAGCGAACAGCATGTCGAGATCGCGTGCGAGCAGCTCTGCACAAACCGGCAACGTGTGCAGGTCGCAGCGCTGCACGATGGACTCGGCGAGGGTCGCTTCGTTCTGCCAGTTGCGCCACAGGTAAAAGCGGTTCTGCGCGTCGAGCACGAACGGCGTGGCGCGCGAACCGTCACCGACCCAGTCGTGCTCTCGCAGCGCCGCCAGCGCGTCGTGGTCGAATCCGGCATCGGTCTGCGGATCGGTCAGCCAGGCACAGGAATGCCCCAGTCCCTCCGCGCGGATGGCAGCGCGTGCGGCAGCGGCGAGCAGGGCCGAGC
>JBDTZX010000164.1:0-5971 GCA_040004895.1 Rhodanobacter sp.
GAAGCTCGCCACCTTGGTGATGGTGAAGGGAAGGTCGGGATCGGATGTCTGTTCGCCTGCGTTGATCTGCGCATGGGCAGCGCTCGTCAGCAGAGCCATCAGAACGACCGCGTTGGCCAGCTTCTTCATGTGCATGTTTCCTTGCGTCCGGGTGACCGGGAACATCCTAGAGCCGCGAATGCCGTCCAGGTGTGATGGCTCTCTCACCGAAAATTTCGGCAACCGCCGACCCGGCGAATTCGATGCGCCCGTGGCGCATGGCGCGAGCTGGACGCCGGTGCGCCACCGCCTCGCCCCGATATCCGACGGATACCGCCATGGCTCTTGATCGGCATCAACGGATTTCTGATCCTGGTGACATTTGCAGCGCTCGTCGGCATCTGGCTCGTTCGTGTTTGAAGGAAGGCGGCGACTCGCCTTTCGGAACAAGAATGGAGTGCACAGTCGCCTTCGTTTGAATGAAGCGGCTTTGGCTACGGCTTTCAGTGAGATCCATCGTGTCAGGAAGGAAACAGCACGGGCCCGGCTTCGCGCATGAAGATACGCACGGTGACCGGACCGATGCCCTTGAAGCCGCGCAGGCGGCGCGCGAACTCAACACTGCTTTTGGAAGCCTCGACGATGCCCTGCACGCTGCCGCCGTACTCATCAAGCAGGGTTCGACAAAGCAACGAAAGGCGCGTGGCGGTGGATTCGTCATAGCGTGCATAGCCGCCTTCGACAAGCATCTTCACCAGCTGGGCATAGGTGCAGTTGCATAGCTTGCGCGGGGTGTCCCGGCCGTGAGTCCGCACCAGTACATGCCACGTTGCCGCAGCGATCTTCTGGCTGATGCGCTTGCCGAACAGAAAGCTGGCGAGCAACCATTGGAAGAGGCTGTCGTGGTCATGGTTGCTGACCTCGATGTCGAGGTCGGCGGCAGACGTGTAGCGGCTCATGCTGGAACTCCTGCTAGTCAATGACGCTTGCACATGATCCGCACCGCATGCTTGCCGAAGGCGTTTCAACCAGAAACAGACGACTACTTTTTCGGGGTTTCCGGACACTCGGTGTGCGCGGCGCATTTCCAGTGACCGCCGATCCTGACCCAGGTGGAGGAGTCGATGACATCCATCGTCATCACCTTGCCGTCCATCTCCATTTTCTGGTGCACGCGGTAGGTCGCGATGGCGACCTCGTCGCTCGGGCAGAGGACTTCCAGCGCCGAGAGCTCGTACGCCAGCACTTTGTGCTTCGGGTCCGTTGCCATTTTGGTATACGCCGCATGGTCGAAGTGCATGGCACCATGTCCGCTAACCATCAACGATGGGTCCGTGAGCATGCCGGCGGCGACCTCGGGAGTGTTGTCGACGAGCGACTTCCAGAACGCATGCTCCAGCTTTTCTATCTCGGCCTGTTGCGTGGACTTGGTCATGGGAGTCTCCGCTGGTGGGTGAGAAAATGTTGTGCGCATGCGGGTATCGGCGAGGTGAATAACCGCCTCGTCACCCTCGGCCCACGATTCGTAGACATGACAGGGGCGCGCTCTTGCGTCTAGGATCCACGCGGGCATCAGCCGGACAGCTGCTGCAGCTGGTGCGTCATGAAGATCACCCCCAGCACGGTCATGCCGATGGAAGTGGCTGTATCCAGCCAGACACGGCGGGCGCGCAGCGCAACCACGCCAATCAGCGCGGCGACCAGAGCGAACACCGCCCGCTGCAGCCACTGCTCGAAGTTCGACGAGACATGGATGAGGTAGATCATGGACAGCACGGCAAACGCGATGTTCAACAGCTTGTAGCGCCGACCTTCGTTTGCGTGGTATTCGCGCAGGTCGATGACCTTACGCTCGGCCTGCCGGTCCGGCAGGACCATATCGCAGAAGGCGTACAGCACGCTGATGAACACCAGCGGTGAAAGCACGTCAAACATGCTCCATACCTGCGTATCGCGCATTCGCCAGAATGCCGCCCAGTTGCCGATCAACACCATGAATGCAGTGACGACCCAGAGCGCGTGACGCCACGACGGCCGAACCCGCTCCGCGTTGCGATACAGCGCGACACAGCCGCTGAGCATCTGGGTGAGTGCCAGCGAGGTGACGACCGAGATCAGGCCAAACACGAATTCGAAACTGGTCATGGATTGCGTCCCTCCACGCAATGGATGGGCTCAAGGTAGCGCAAACGGCATCCGATGACTGCGAAAAACCGGGGCGGAGTTGGACAGAGCAAGTCATGTGAAGTGCGTGAGCAGGAACAGGATCGATTTACTTCCTGCGTCCCGGTTTCGCGGTCCCTGTTTCAAGCAGGCAGCCACGGTACTGAAGGGTTGCGGTGGCATCGCCTGACAGGGTGCGCAAGGCGCTGGCGGCGGCTTGATAAGTAACCTGGATCATCCTGATATCGCTTAGGTTCATTGGCGGGAGACGTCTCTCCTATCTCGTGAGCGGGCGTTGAACCGACGCGACTTTGCTGCATTTCCGCAGACGGCCATATCGCACCAACGGCGCCGGCCGCCCTTGGAGCTGTCGATGAACAACCATGAACAATCGGGTCCCTGGCATATCCGCAGCCGGTCTGTGGGTGATGCCAAAACACATTCAACGATCCGAAAGGCCACCACAGATTCGATCAGGCCAAGGTCGGCATCATTGCAGATTCCCTTGACCAACCTGCCGCAATGAAACTGTAGCTGGTGCGCGCTGACGCCGGCGATCCAGCTCTCGCGCAATGATGCCAATGAATTTCTTGATGGCGTTCGGCCGGATATCACGGCTGCCAACAACGAGAAGAGCTGTTCTCGCAATACTTTGGCACGTTTCAGAGCAGCCGCCGCCGCATTGGGATCTGCGGTTGCCTTCGTTCTCAGCTGTCGCAATACGCCGGGCGGGAGAAGCTTCGCCATCACCACCCAGTCGAGAAGACGCGCATAACTGTCCAGCCAGTCGCGCGGCGACTGATCGCGACCGGTCACTGTGTTGACGAAGTCGATGGCCGAGTCGCCGGCAACAAAATCTCGTGCAGAAAACACGTGGCTTTCGACTGTAACTTGTAAAAGGTTTTTCACGGGTTGACTCGCTGATGTAACCGGTGCAGCATTGATTATAGGTTATACGGTGCGTCAACACTCTTCCATGTTAAAACCCGGCGGAACTTCACGATGATGCCTACCATTGCAATGACTGCGCGGCCGCAGGTCGGAGAATCGCGCCCACAAACGAGAAACATCAGCTTGCTTCTCGCGCCGAGCAATCTCGGATTGCGCCCGACTGAAGGTGGCGGCCAGCCCGGGGCATGGCAGGCACCGCAGGCATTGATGGAAGCGGGGCTTGCGCAGGCCTTGGGCGTAGACGAGACGGTGTCACTTGAGAGCTCTGCGTATCAGCAGGAAGCCCAGTTCACGACGAAATTGCGCAATGGACTGTCGATACGCGCCTACTCACTTCAGCTGGGTGAACAGGTGCGCGTCACCCTGCATGCAGGACGATTTCCAGTGGTTATCGGAGGCGATTGCAGCATCCTGCTCGGCTGCCTGTACGGTGCTCGGTTGGATGGGGGCCGCGGGCTCGTGCACATCGACGGCCACAGTGATTTCTTCCATCCTGGCAACTACCACACAGCTGCAAGGCTCGGCTCAGTTGCAGGAATGGACTTGGCACTGGCGAGTGGCCGAGGCGAACTGCTGCTGACTCACTGGCCCGAGGTCGGTAAACCATTGGCAAACGATGCCGATATCATTCAATTGGGCGAGCGCGACGCCGATAGCCACGTCTTCAGCGAATCCCATGGCGACATCGTTCGCACTGGCATCACACAGTTCACGATTCAACGCATGCTGGCCGAAGGGATAGATGCTGTGGCACGCCTCGTGATCACGCAGCTGGAATCTCGCGGACTGGACAAAGTCTGGTTGCATGTCGATTTTGACGTACTCGATGAGTCCGTGATGCCAGCGGTCGACTCGCCGGGAACCCCGGGCCTGGACTATGCGCAATTGGCAGAGCTCGTCGAAGCGCTATGTGCTTCCGGACGCGTCATTGGCGCCGACTTTACGATCTACGACCCGCAGCTGGATCCCTTCGCGCTTTATTCGCGGCGACTGGTGGAATGCGTTGCGCGAGGGGTCAGCGGATACGCAGCCTCACATGAGCGTGCGTCGTGAGTTCCGCATTCATGCGTTCGCTCGAGGCTTCCGGGCCGGCTGCGAGCCTGGCACGCGAAATGGCGTTGTTCGGACGTCTGAAAGGATGTTGGCGCACATCCATCGTCTATTTCCCATTGCAGGGTCCGGAACGGCGGGCAGAAGGTGAGTGGGAGTTCGACTATGCGCTGGAAGGGCGCGCGGTCATCGATGTCTGGCAGGTGCCGCCACGTGCACAGATTAATGGCATCGAGAGAAGCAAGGGACAGGAGTGCGGCCTGTGCGTGCGCATTTACGATCCGCAGCTCAAGCTGTGGAGATTTACCTTTCATGGTCCGGTGAGCGGCATCACGATAGACATGCTGGCGTATTCGATCGGCTCGGACATCGTGCAGGAGCGTTATCATGCGGGGCGCGCCGAGCGCTGGATATTCTCAGACATTTCCGATGCAAGTTTTTCGTGGCGTGCCATCAGTTCGACCGATGGCGGTGCGAACTGGCGTGTCGATCAGACAGTCGAGGCGCGGCGACTTGCATAAAAGTTGATGCTGGCGCGAACTACGCGACAACGGTTCGATGCCATTACCCAGCGCCACTCGGAACGTTTTAACGGCGCCCGTTTGCTGGATGCACAGATCGAGCCCCCTGACGACACTTGATTGGAACTCCCGCCGGCTTGCCCGTTCGTCCGCAATCCGGCGGGAGCGAAATCCCCCTAGCGCGCCGTTGCCGCCGATGAGACGAGCACATCGTTCAATTGCGCGAACTGCTCCGCAGTGCAGCTGGTGCTGCCGGAGGCGATGGCCTCGTCCAGCGCTTCCTTGGACGGGTGGAGGTCGTGCATGACGACGCGTGTCTGGCCGTCCTGTTCCTCGAAGGTCACCGTGGTGACCGCGCCGTCGTCATCGCCTTCCTCGTTGGTCCAGACCACCTTGGAGTAGGGCGTCACCTCCAGATAGCGGCCGTAGAACGCCGCCGGTTGGTCCGAGCAGGGGTGGCCGAATTCGAGGCGGTAGGTGCCGCCCGTGCGGGCATCCATCTCGCAGGCCAGGAAGGTCATGCCGATCGACGCCGGCGCCCACCACTTGCGGAACAATTCCGGCTTCGTCCACGCCTCGAACACCAGGCGCGCCGGTGCGTCGAACAGTCGCGTCACGACCAGCTCGCGGTCGGAGACCCGCGTCACGTCCGTGACGTTGTTGCTGTGATCACTTTCTTTTCTTGCGTTCACCGGCCTTCTCCTGTCGTTTGAGTTCGTTCAAGACACCGTCGAGCGCGTCGAAGCGCTCGCTCCACAGCTGTTGGTGGCGCGCAATCCACGCCATTTCCTGCTCCAGGCGGTGCGCGCCGAGCGTGCAGGTCCGCACGCGGCCGACCTTCCGGGTGGTGACCAGACCCGCCTGTTCCAGCACCCCGACATGCTTCTTCATGCCGGTCAGCGACATCCCGAACGCGCCGGCCAACTCGGTGATGGAGGCGTCCGCGCGGCCGAGTTGCTCGAGCACGCCGCGCCGGGTGACGTCCGACAGCGCGGCGAACGAGGCATTGAAGGTGATGGATTTATGCTGAACCATGTGGTTCAGTGTTTCGCAAAAGTCGGCGCTGCGCAAGTGCCCGCGAAAATCAGCCAGCGAAGCGTGATTTCAGGCTCACATGTGGTGCATCACACCGCCAAGCCGGCATCCCCTTCGAGCACCGACTGCTGCATCGTCGGTCGTTCGCCAGCCCGCCAGAGCGGAATCTCGTGGCGGACGCGATACCGCAGGGGCCCGCCGTCCACGCCGAGAAGAGGTGTCAGGGACGATTTTGCATGAACAAAAACAGGGTCAGGTTGGATCAGAGGAAA
>JBDTZX010000484.1:0-1800 GCA_040004895.1 Rhodanobacter sp.
TGATCGTGCTTCGACCAGCTGCCGCCGGCCTGCCGTGCGTGACGATGTGGCTCAAGCCCAATCGCACGCTCAGCCGACGCGGCTTGCGTCGATTGATCATGGCTCTGGCGGCACTGGCGCTGACAACGGCTGGACTGGGTGCATGGCTGGGGAATGTGTTTGCTCCGCTGTTTGCACTGGTCGAATCTGCCGCCGTGGCCATCGCCTTGAGCATGGCCTGGCGGGCCGGCGACCGTAGCGAGCGCATCACCCTCGACGCTTCGTCGCTGGAGGTGCGGACGTTGCCGGGCCGGCGCTGTACGCGCTTCCAGTCGTACTGGGTGCGGGTGAAGCTGGAGCCGGGCAACGGACACGATCGTCTGCTGCTGTCATCGCACGGGCGCAAGCTGGAGATCGGCGCCTTCCTGGCGGAACAGGAACGCGTCGAGTTGTCGAAGAAACTCATGGTGCTGCTGGCCGATCTCAACGGACAGCAGCGCAGGTAGGTTCAACAAAGGTGCAAGACATGACATCTGGCGGCATCAGGCGATCATTCACGGCAGCAGCGATGCTCGCCTCTGCGTTGTCCGGCGGCGCGGCAAGGGCCAACCCGACGCCGTACCAGCTGAACATGGAGCGTGGCGCCAGCACCTGGTCGCAGGTGCCCTACCACCTCAACAACATCTCGCTCGGCGTCTGCGTAGTGATCGGCATCCTCGTGTTCGGCGCGATGTTCATCGCCATGTTCCGTTTCCGCAAGTCCCGCGGTGCGGTGGCCGAGAAGTGGTCGCACAACACCACGCTGGAAGTGATCTGGACCACCATCCCGGTGATCATCCTGGTGGTGCTGGCGTACCTGGCCACCGGCGGACTTACTTCATGGGCCGACACCACCGGCTCGCAGATGACCGTCAAGGTCACCGGCTACCAGTGGAAGTGGCGCTACGACTATGTCGAGTACCTGGGCAAGCCGGTCGGCAAGGTCGGCTTCATGTCGAAGCTGGACACGCAGAGCGACCAGACCCGCCAGCTCAACTCGGGCATGGACCCGTTCAAGGTCAAGGTCGGCGACGAGAACACCTATCTGCTGAATGTCGACAAGCCGCTGGTGGTGCCGGTCGACACCAAGATCCGTTTCATCATCACCGGTGCCGACGTGATCCACTCGTGGTGGGTGCCGGCGCTGGGCTGGAAGCTCGACGCGATCCCGGGCATCGTCAATGCCGCCTGGACCAACATCCAGACACCGGGCACCTACCGCGGCCAGTGCGCCGAACTGTGTGGCCAGGATCACGGCTTCATGCCGATCGTGGTGGTGGCGCTGTCCAAGCCGGACTTCGCCAAGTGGCTGGCCGAACAGCAGGCAAAGTCGGCGCCGCCAACGGCCGCTCCCGCTGCACCCGCCGCCGCTTCGACCGCCGCGGCACCCAAGACCGCCCAGCTCTCCGCTGCGCCGGTCGCCGGCGCGCAGGGCTGATCGTCGCTGCTCATCGTTTTTGTTGTTGCATTCACACAGGTTAGAGGTGCAAGGCCCATGTCCCACGCAGCCACCCATGATCAGCATGATGATCACCACGGCGCGCCGAAGAATTTCTTCCAGCGCTGGTGCATGTCCACCAACCACAAGGACATCGGCACGCTGTATCTGGTCTTCGCGCTGCTGATGTTCTTCATCGGCGGCAGCTTCGCGATGCTGATCCGCGCCGAGCTGTTCAAGCCGGGCCTGCAGCTGATGCAGCCGTACTTCTTCAATCAGCTCACCACCATGCATGCGCTGGTGATGATCTTCGGCGCGATCATGCCGGCGTTCGTGGGTCTGGG
>JBDTZX010000478.1:0-1798 GCA_040004895.1 Rhodanobacter sp.
CGCGCCAGATTGGTCACCGCGATCAGCGGCACCCGATCGGCACCGCCGGCCGATGCACGGCGCACCACCGGGGTCAGGCCGACAGCGCGATCCTTCGGCACGATCACCGCGGTGACATTCGCCGCCGCCGCGCTGCGCAGGCAGGCGCCGAGGTTGTGCGGATCGGTGATACCGTCGAGTACCAGCACCAGCGTGTTGCTGCCGTCGCGCTCCATCAGCGCGGCCAGATCGTTTTCGGTCAGCGGCGGCGGCGCCTCGTACAGTACCGCCACGCCCTGGTGGCGCGCTTCACCCGCCAGCTTGTCCAGCTGCTCGCGCGCACGATGGTTCACGGTGATCTTCAACGCCTTCGCGCGCTCGGCCAGTTCCAGCACGCGCGGATTGCGCTGGCCCTGCTCGACCACCAGTTCGCAGATGCGCTCGGCATCGTTGCTCAACGCAGCTTCGACCGGATTGATCCCGACGATCCAGCTCTCGCTCATGGCTTGCCTTTCGGTTTCGGTTTGCGTCCGCCACGCCGGTTGCCGCCAGCGGGCGTCGAAGCTGCCGGCTGGCCGGAATTCGCAGACGGCCCCTGGCGCTTGCCACGGCTGGGCGCCTGCGCCGCCGCCTTGCCGGGAGCCGAACCCCGACGCGGTCGATTGCCATGATCGGCTGCCGGCGCGGGAGCGTGCGAACGGGTCGGCGGATGGTCGCGAGCTACCGGTGCCTCCACCGGTTTGGCTTCCTTGCGACCGAATGCACGACCGATGGCATTCGCCGCCCGACCGAACATGTTCGGCGTCTTCACCGGCGGCGCGACAACCTTTTTCGGCAAGGAATAGCGATCGCCGCTGGCGGCGTAATCGAACGCCTTGCCGCTGCCGCCCGCTGGCGTGACGGTCGCCCGTGGCGCCACCAGCCGGAAGTCGATTTTGCGATCTTCCAGGCTCGCGCGCAGCACCTGCACGCGCACGTGATCGCCAAGACGGAACTGCGTGCCGGTCCGCTCGCCCTTCAACAACTTGCGCACCGCATCGAAATGGTAGTAGTCGTTGGCGAGCTGGCTGATGTGCACCAGACCCGACACCTTCGATTCGTCCAGTTCCACGAACAGCCCGAACGAGGTCACGCCGGTGACCACGCCTTCGAACTCGCTGCCGATGTGCTTTTCCATCCATGCGCACTTGAAGCGCTCGTCGACATCACGCTCGGCTTCCTCGGCACGACGCTCGCGTTGCGAGCAGTGGATCGCCATCGCGGCCATCTCCGCGGGGGTGTAGCTGTAGTCGACCGGCTTGCGCCCGGTGAGCGCAAAACGGATCGCGCGATGCACCAGCAGGTCGGGATAGCGACGGATCGGCGAGGTGAAATGCGCGTACGCCTGCAGCGCAAGGCCGAAGTGGCCGCGGTTGTCCGGCTGGTACGCCGCCATGCTCTGCGAGCGCAGCAGCACGTTCTGGATCAGTTCGCGTTCGGGGCGATCCTTGACCATGCGCAGGATTTCGGAGAAATCCGCCGGCGTCACTTCGTCGACCGGCGGCATGCGCAGCTTGAACTCGCGCAGGAACTGCTGCAGGTCCTCGTACTTCTCCGCCGGCGGCGGCTCGTGCGCACGGAACAGCGCGGGGATCTTCTTCTTTTCCAGGAACAGCGCCGCCTGCACGTTGGCGGCGATCATGCATTCCTCGATCAGCTTGTGCGCGTCGTTGCGCTCGGTGGCGCCCATCGATTCGACGCTGCCGGTCTGGTCGAGGCGGAACTTCACTTCCGGCGTCTCGAAATCAATCGCGCCGCGACGCTTGCGCTGCTCGGCCAT
>JBDTZX010000023.1:0-1796 GCA_040004895.1 Rhodanobacter sp.
CATCGACCAGGATCCACAGCCACCAGGCAGCGATATGCCGGCGACCCTGCCACCACTGCGCGACGAGGCTGAAGGCGGTGAGGGCCGCGTCGAGCCACGGCAGAGCGGCATCGGTCCAGCGGTGCATCGCGGCGCCGAGGGCCGCGGCGCCGATCGCGCCGATCAGCAGGTGCGATGCCGCCTGCCGTGGCGGCATGGCAGCGACGCGTACGAGGCCATCGTCGCCGAGGTTGCGCAACCAGCGATGCCAGCCGTAAATGATCAGCGCGGCGAAGGCGAGTTGCAGCAGCGCATCGGAATAGAGCTTGGCGTCGATGAAGATCCACGCATACGCAATCACCGACGCGAAGCCGACCGGCCAGCACCATGGCTGCCGCCGCGCCGTCAGCCACACGCCCCATGCGCTGATCAGCGCGGCGAACAGCTCGAACCACGACATTTCAGCGCTCATGACGATCAGAAATCATAGGTGAGCGACAACCGCGCCAGTCGTGGCGCACCGGGAAACAGATAGGCATCGCCACCGGAGGCACCGGTGTCGCGCCAGTAGAAATGGTTGAACACGTTGTCGACGTTGAGTTGCCAGGTCAGTGCGTGGCCGCGCAATGCCGTGACGTAACGCAGGCCGGCATCGAACACGTGATACGCCGGCACGCGGACCTGGCCATCCGGTGTGGCAACGTTGCTGCTCGCAGAGCGCCAGCCGCCGAGCAGGCTCAGGTTGGCCGTGAACGGCAAGCGATAGTCCGCGTACAACGCAGTACGCAGGCGCGGCACGTTGATCACCTGGTGGTCTTCGTACGCGGGCGTGCCGGTATTCTGCGCAAGGGCCTGGATCAGGTTGATGCTGGCGGTGAGGCGAAGGTTCCGGGTGACTCTGCCGACGGCGTTGAGTTCGAGTCCGGTGTGTGTTTCATTGCCGCGCTGGACGTAGGTGAAACCTTCCGGGGAGTGGTCGGGCTGCGCATACTGGTAGGGCTGGCGCAAGCGATAGAGCGCCGCCTGCAGGTCGAGGGCGTCGCTCCAGGCGAACTTCACGCCAGCCTCGAGCTGCCGCGACAGCAGCGGTGCCAGTGCGATGCCGCCGTTGGAGGTCCAGTATGGCGCCTGGTTGCCCAGCGACAGGCTCTCGCTGTAGCTCACATAGGCCGTGAGCGGCGCCGTTGGCTGCCACATCACGGCGGCCTGCGGCAGCCACCTGGACATCCGGGTGTCGCGCTGAAGCACGCCGGCATCATCGTACGCGCGCTCGTGCAGGCGCACGAAGCGGCCGCCGGCGAGGAGCTGCCATTGCGATCCGAAATGGATCCGATCGAGTGCGAACAGCGAATGCTGCCAGCTCGACAGCGTGCGCGCCGACGGCCCGGGCTGGTTGGGCGACGGCGCGAAGTACGGCGGATCGATCTCGTCGATGTTCGCGGTGCCGACGTAGTCGTAGACGTAGGGACGCTGGTCGAGCGTGCGGCGGAACACGCTGGCACCGATGGCGACCTCGTGCGTGAGGATGCCGGTGTCGAACGTGCCTTTGAGAACCGCGCGCACTTCGTCGTTCTGGCGCGTGTCGTCAGAGCTGCGGAAATCGTAGACGTCATAGTCGCCGTTCGGCGCGAAGAAATAGCCCGGCGTGGCGCCACTCGCACAATCAGGCGAGTAGAAGCAGCCGTAGGCGAAGGCCACGTTGTCGTCGATCACCACATGACTGTGGCCGGCAGAAACCTGCGCGCTCCAGCTGTCGGTGAATCGGTAGTCGAAACGTGCGGTGGTATTGCTGGCGTCGATGCCGACCGGCTGTTGCC
>JBDTZX010000102.1:0-5951 GCA_040004895.1 Rhodanobacter sp.
TCATCCCGGGCTGCCGGCATGGCAGCCGTGGTCGTGGGAATGGAGCAGCGCACTGATATTTCTGGCCCTGCTGCCCGCAGTGATCGCGGTCGAACGACGCTGGCCATTCCGTTTCGACACCTGGCGCCGCAGCCTGCCGCGGCATCTGCTGGCCAGCGTGCCGTTCAGCCTGATCCACGTGGGCGGCATGATCATGCTGCGCAAGCTGGCCTATGCCATGGAAGGGCAGCATTACGATTTCGGCCCGTGGTGGGTCAACGCTGGCTATGAATATCTCAAGGACGTGCGGTCGTATTTCGGGATCATCGCGATTCTGGCGTTGTATCGACTGTGGCGGCTGCGATTGCAGGGCGAGGCGCGGCTGCTGGTCGCGCCTGAAGAAGGTTTGCCGGTGGAGCCGGTCGAGCGGCCGGAGCGCTTTCTGGTGCGCAAGCTGGGCAGGGAATTCCTGGTCAACGCCAGCGAGATCGAATGGCTGCAGGCGTCCGGCAATTATGTGAACCTGCACGTGCGTGGCCGCGACTATCCGTTGCGGGCGACCATGGCCGGCATCGAGGATCGGCTGGATGCCTCGCGCTTCGTGCGGGTGCACCGCAGCTACTTCGTGAATCTGGACTATCTTGCCGAGATCGAGCCACTGGAAAGTGGCGATGCCCGACTGACATTGCGCGACGGCTCGAGGATTTCCTGCAGTCGACGCTACCGTGCCGCGCTGCGAGAGCGTTTCGGTCAGGCTGCCTGAAGCGCGTGGCTTGCCTGTGGCCTCGGCTCGTTCCAAGCTAGCGATCCGTCCCCGCCTGGTACGTTGCCGATGAATCACGTTTCCCGCACCCATCTCGCGCTGGCCGTGTGCTGCATCCTGATATCCGCCGGTTGCTCGCAGCAAGGTGGCGCGTCTGCGCCTGCCGCTGCCCAGCGGCAGGCGCAGACCAGCAGCACCGAGGCAACCGACCTGGATACCTATCGTCAGCTGTTGCGCATCCACAACGACGAAATGGCGGTATCGATGGGCAAGGACATCGTCAGCAAGTTTCCCGGCAGCGCCGCGGCGAAAGAAGTGCAGCAGACCCTGCCGGAGATCGAAAAACGCTACACCGAGAACAGCGAAAAGAACCGGCTCGCCGCGATGTGGATCTATCAGGTGTCGCCGATGGCCGGCGGTACCCAGTCCACTGCCACCATCTACGCTCCAGGCAGCGATCGTGTGCAGTTGGTGCTGCGTCGACATACCAGCTGGGGCCAGAGCGTGTTTCTGTACGGCAGCAATGGCGGCTTCGTCTGCCGTGGTCGCGCCTGCGCCATGGCCGCAACCGTCGATGGCAGGTCGACTCGGTTCAAGGTGTTCGCGCCGCCGACCGGCGAACCGGCCTTGATGATGAGTGACGACAAGGCGTTCATTGCCATCTTGCGCAAGGCGAAAAAGATCACCATGGATGTCACCCTGGTCAACGGCGAAAAGAAGGAGACGCTGGTTTACGAAGTGGGTGGTTTCGATCCCGCCAAGTGGGCCGCCGTCGGAAAGGGCAAGGCCGGCAAGGCCAGCAAGTAGGGATGCAGGAACTGGCGCTGTTCGTTCGATGTCCGATCGTCAGGAAGTCGATGCCATGCACATCGGGTTGTCGCCGCAGCGGGCGTGTTCCTCCGTGTTGAAGTCGAGACGATGGCAGCGGATGGCGAAGCTGTCCGTGACCTGCACCCGCGCCGCCGCGCCATACGGTTGAACAGGCTGCACCGCGCGACAGCAAGGTTTCTGTTTCGAGGGAGGGCATCGACACCGGAACGTCGTTGGCACGTCACCGAGGATGTCCCACGCAGGAGAACTTCATGTCGATGAAATCACTGATTCCATGTTGCGCGCTGTTCGCGGTCTTGCTGGCCGGCTGTTCCGATATTCCGATCGCCCAGCGGGAAAGCCAGCGTCAGGCGGCGTACGCCGCGGCAGCCGGTGTGCCGGTGCGAAGCTTCCGTTTCTTCAACCTGTATTCGTGGGAGCCGCTGGGCAATGGGCAAATGGCCGTCTACACGAAACCGAACGAGGCGTGGCTGCTGGATCTCGGTGGAGCCTGCCCGAACCTGGACTTCGCCAACGCGATCGGGCTGACCTCCAACCTCAACCAGGTGACTATCGGATTCGACAAGGTGTTGACGGGACGCGGCAATTATCCGTGCACCATCACTGGCATCCGCTCCGTCGACGTGTCGCGGCTGAAGCTGGAGCAGCAGGCGCAGCACAAGATCAACGCGGAGCAGCGCGAGGCGGCGAAAAGCACGCCGGCGCAGTGAGCGCGTCAGTCGCTTGATCGGTCAGCGGAAGGACGGCACTGACCGATCAGCGCAGCAGCAGCCGTTCGGTGATCCACGCCAGCGGCTTTTCCAGCGCACTCTGCAAGCGTGCGGGAAGATCCAGCGGTTTGAGCAGCATCTTGACCGTCATTTCGGCAGGTATGTGCCGACGCAGCAGTCCCTGGGCACGGTCGCTGATGCGGCGGAATGCCTTCTCGTCGCCCTGTTGCTGCGGGTAGCACTGGTTGAACACGTGGCGCAGCGCAATGTCGCTGTCCTCGCTCTTGATCTCGTTGACCCGGCGCAGGATCGCCCGGAACACCCGATAGCGGCCAAACCCTTCGCGTGCACGGTAGATGCGGTAGTGCTGATAGAAGTGCCTGAAATGGCGCACCTCATCGCTCTTGATGTGCTGCGTGAGTTGCTTCAGCACCGGCTCCTCGGTGATCTCGCTCAATGCGCGGTAAAGACTCGCGGTGCCGGTTTCCACCACGCAACGAGCGGCCAGCTCCAGCCCGCGGCAGGATTCGAGTTGCTCGGAGGTGCACACGGCACCGTATTCGGTCCAGAACGCCTGAAAGCCGGTTTCCCAGTCGAACTCCGGCCACACGGTCCGCACGTACGCCGACAACGCGCGCCCATGCTGCAGTTCCTCGTGCTCCCAATGCTGGCTGAGCCAGGTCTGCAATTCCTGGTCGCCGGCGAAATGGTCGACCAGGTTCTGCGTGTACAGATCCGAGCCGCTCTCGACGAACGAGGAACTGCACAACAGAAAGAAAAGATCCTCGTTGTGCCGTATGCGTGCCAGATCGATACGGTCGAGATCGAGGCTTTCCAGGGTCCATGGCAATGATTCGGCGTAGCTCAACGTGTTTTCCGTGCCTGGCGCGATCATGCCGTTCTGTCGTGACATGACAAATTCGTGACCGACAGCATAAGGCTTCGCGCTTGCATTGGATTAACGAGGGCCCACTCATGATTCTCGGTCTTGTTGCCGTCGTTGTTTTGCTGTTCGCCCATAGCTGTCGTCCACCATGGAGTCGAACATGATTCCTGCCCTCAGCTATGCGGCTGCCACCGCGAGTGCCCCGTTGGCGCCTTGCCGCTTCGAGCGCCGCGAACCGCGCGCCAACGATGTCGTGATCGAGATTCTCTTTTGCGGAGTGTGCCATTCGGACCTGCATACCGTGCGCGACGAGTGGGGCAAGGGCAATTACCCGATCGCGCCGGGCCACGAGATCGTCGGCCGGGTGACCGGGTCGGCAGCGGCGTGAGCAAGTTCAAGGCCGGCGACCTCGCCGGTGTCGGCTGCATGGTCGACTCATGCCGCGAGTGTGCCAACTGCAGGGATGATCTGGGCCAGTTCTGCCTTGAGGGTGCCACCTTCACCTACGCCGGCAAGGACCGTGTCAATGGCACGCCGACCCAGGGCGGATATTCCAGCCAGATCGTGGTGGGCGAGGCTTTTGCCTTGCGCATTTCGGACAAGCTCGACTTGGCCGCAGTGGCACCGCTGCTGTGCGCCGGCATCACCACCTATTCCCCGCTGAAGCACTGGAAGGTCGGCAAGGCAGCAAGGTCGGCGTGATCGGACTTGGCGGTCTCGGCCACATGGCGTTGAAGCTGGCGCGCGCGTTCGCCGCGCAGGTTGTGCAGTTCACTACCTCGGAATCCAAGCGCGCCGACGCGCTGCGGCTGGGCGCCGACGAAGTCGTGCTTTCCAATGATGCTGCACAGTTGCAGGCGCACGCGGGAACCTTCGATTTCATCCTGGACACGGTGTCGGCGTCGCATGACCTCAACCCCTATCTGCAGATGCTCAAGCGCGATGGCACCATGACCCTGGTCGGGGTGCCCGACACCCCGCCGTCGATTCCGGCCGGTTCACTGATCTTCGGTCGCAAGACGCTGGCGGGTTTGTTGATCGACGGTATCGCCGAAACACAGGAAATGCTGGATTTCTGCGCCGAACAAGGCATCGTTTCGGAGATCGAGAAGATCGACATCAAGGACATCAACGAGTCCTACGAGCGGATGCCCAGGAGCGACGTCAAATATCGCTTCGTGATCGACATGGCCTCGTTGAACAAGGCCGCCTGATCCATCCGTTGGTGCGCGCGTCTAGCGCACCACCGTCACCGGGACATGCGCGCGCGCCAGCACGTCGCTGGATACCGAGCCGACCAGCCAGCGGGCCAGCGCGCCGCGTTCGGTGTGTCCGATGGCGATGTGATCGATGCCATGCTGCTGCACCTGGGCGAGCAGGACGTCGCCAGGACTGCCGTGGGTCAGTTCGATGTCCACCAGGGTTTCCGCCTCCGGCACCATGGCGCGAAGTTCATCGAGCAATTCGCGCGAACGAAGCATGCCGTTGTCGGTCATCATCAGTGCAACCGCATCCGCACCGCCTTCGGTGACCTGCAGTACCGACACCACCCGGACCCTGCCACCGCTGCAACGAGCCAGATCGACTGCAAACTGGAACGCGCGTCGCGAGGATTCCGAGCCGTCATAGCCGACCAGCGAATACTTGACCATGTTCTTTCCCGGCGCATGGGGTGAAGGCGATTATGCGGCTCAACGCAGCCGGCGATGATAGAAATGTGTTCAGCGGTCGACATCGTGGCAGCGGCGTTCGATGTGATAGCCGGCATGGTTGTCCTGGTGATTCTTCTGGACCCGGTTGCCGACGTAACCGCCGGCCACCGCGCCGCCAACTGTTGCCAGCGTCTTGCCTTTGCCCCCACCGACCTGGTGTCCCAGCAACCCACCGGCAACAGCGCCGATCGCGGTGCCGGCGATGCGATGATTGTCTTTCGCGCGATCCTGCACGCGCACGTCGTGGCATACCTGCCGCGTGCGGTGATGATCGTAATCCTGGGCCTCGGCCGGACTGAAACTGCTGGAAAGCACGATGCCGATCAGGGTGATGCCGCACAACGGTCGAATACTCATGGTGGAACTCCGATGGATGGAGGACTCAAGTGTTGCCGGCGCGGCGTGAGACGAAGGTGGATGTCGTCATGGCCCGGCATGGATCGGCCGGTGCGGCACCTGAATGAACGCCATTCCGGCACGCCTGCATGGCGTCAAATGCACATCTTCCTCACATGTCGTTGCCCATTCTGAACGGGCTTTCGGACCGTGACCTCGACTGCGCATTACGGCAATTCCGGGTCATTGGTTATCCGCGGCAATCATCTGACAGGGAAAATTGACATGATCAAGAAAACATTGGGAATGGCTGCTCTGGTGCTTGCGTGTGCAACCGCGACGACCGTCCTGCCTGTATCCACGGCGCACGCTTCCGACGCCTCTGTGAAGTGCCATATGCGGTTCAATCTTGCCGGCTGGTCGTTGATTTACAAGCATGCAGAAGGCAGCGGCACCATCCGCTGCGACAATGGTCAGGTGTCGAAGGTCAAGATCACGGTGGTCGGCGGTGGCATCACTGCGGGCAAGTACCGCATCAATGATGGCAGGGGCGAGATCAGCAACGTCCACGGCATCCGTGAAGTGTATGGCGACTATGCCCAGGCAGGTGCGGAAGCGGGCGTGGTGAAGAGCTCGAATGCACAGGTGCTGAGCAAGGGGACGGTGTCCCTGGCGCTCGCCGGTACCGGCGAAGGCATCAACCTGGGTATCTCGGCGGGCAAGTTCACCATCAG
>JBDTZX010000483.1:0-5930 GCA_040004895.1 Rhodanobacter sp.
TGTATTACGAGCACAAGAAGCATGATGGCTCGTTGCCGTTGATTGGCGTGAATACGTTCCTGCCGAAGGACCATGGTGGGGAGATCGCCACCGAGATCGAGTTGATTCGGTCCACCGAAGAAGAGAAGGGCGCGCAGATCGCCAACGTCAAGACCTATGGCGACGCGCGCAACAGCCTGGTGCCGGAAAGCCTGCGGACCTTGCAGGCCACGGCACGCGAGCGGAAGAACGTGTTCGAGCAATTGATGGAGGCGGTGAAGTACAACTCGCTGGGGCAGATCAGCCATGCGCTCTACGATGTCGGTGGCGAATACCGCCGCAACATGTAACCGCCATGTCCCGACTGGTCGAACAGATCAAGCAAGCCGTCGCCGCATTCGTCGGCTGCAAGACCAAACCGGCATTGATCGGTGGGAGCGCGTTGGGTGAAATGAACCGACCTGATCGGATCAACGAGATATTCGCTGGTGCCGGCGTGGTTGATGTCACTCAGTCCGGTCTGTCAGATCTATCGGACTGGGTGGAATTGATGGAGGCAGTCGAGGCTTTGTGTCCTGTCTGGCCCGCTCAGCATTCACACACGGGCACGGAATATCGGCTCTGATTGATGCCGGCATGGCAGAGTTGAGGATGAGGACAAGACACCAAGTCGCCAAGTCGCATTCCGGGAGCCGATAAGACGCAGGGCAGCATCGGCGCGCCGCCGTAGCTGCCTGAGTCAAGAAAGATCACGAGCCATGGCATTCACTGCCGCAAGGCGGGCTGTTCCATCTGCGGATTTTGCGTCGGTTGCATGAGCGGCGTAGCCGGTGTGAGTTGCGGAGCAGTTTGCAACCACTGCGCGCTGCTCTGCGCCAACGGCGTGGCGACGGCCTGAGACACGTTGACGTCGGTATAGCGTTTGAACACGGAGTTCATCTCGCCCTGCACGGCATACGCGCGGGCGGCGTCATCACTCAGCACCACATGGTCCACCCGGCTCATGCCGTTGGCGTGGGCGGCGACGGTCAGCATCCCGGCGAGGTTGTCGCTGCGCTGATCCGGCGTGCGACCCTGTTCCGCGTCGAGGCGATAGACGGCGTCCAGTGACTGCAGGTACATGGCGTTGCCTGGGTGCGTGGCATCGGTGAAATTGAGCGGGGTCTGCGTCTGCGCTGTTTCCCGCAGTTTCGCGTCGATGGCCTTATGCGTCGCGGGGCCGGCAACGCCATCGTCATGCAGATGGTTCGCGCGTTGGAAGGCGCGAACGGCATCGTCCGTCATCGGGCCGAAGTTGTGATCGCGATTGGTCAGACTTTGCCCATCAGCACCCTTGTATCCCAACTGGTCGAGCTTGGTTTGGAGTTCGGCGACGGCGGCACCATGGTCGCCTTTGCGCATGGTCTCGCCGGGTTTGGGCTCCGCGCCGGTCTTGTGGTGCGACTTGGCGTGCTCATCCACGCCCATGCTGGCGAGCTGGTCCAGGTTTATCGTTCCGTCCTTGACGCCTTTCACCATCTCCGGGGTGATCGTGCCTTTCCAACGCTCCGACTGCGCCACGCGTTCGCTGGCACCGTTGGGGCCACCGTTGATGATGGCGCCCGCATGTCGGGCATCTTCGCGGTACTTCTCAGGGATCTTGTCTTTCCAGTAAGCGATGGCGAGCTTCGCCGCTATTTCTGGATCGGCCGCCTGATCGGGATTGTGTGCGAGGTCGACACCGAACTTGTCGCCGAACGTGGTGTAGTTGTCGCGGCCGGTGTACTGAAAGTAGCCGCGGCCATGGAACCTGTAGCCATCGCCGGGCGTATTGTTGCCCAAATCGGCGCGGCCTTCGTAGAGCACCTTGGCCACCTCTTTCGGGTCGTGGCTGTCCACGGCCGCCTGGATTTCTTCACGTGTGTAACGCACGGCGGCGCTCTTCACGGCGCCCACGACGTTATCCACGGAGGAATACCCCAGGCGCTCGTGCATCGTGCGGAAGCCGCTGGTTTCGACTGAGGCGTTGCCCATGATGTTGGCGAGTTCGGCCGGCGATTCGATGCCTGCTTCGACGCAGCGCTGGAAGAGAAGGGCAGAACTTTCGTTGAAATGGGGCATGGTGAACTCCTTTTACCTGGTTGGATTTCCGTTCTTCTCGAGAATCTGTGCCATGGCGTCAGGGTCAACGGACGACATCGTCGTCCATGCGAAATCCTTGGGATACGACGCGCTGATGTTGGCCACGCTGTCCCCATCGGGATTCGATGCCGTCGCGCGCTGGAGGTACCACGTGTTCTTTTCCCTGGACCACGTGAAGTAGAAGGTGCTGTCGCCCTTATCCTTCTGGTTGACATAGACGATGCTGGCGGGCGCCACGGTGAGGTTGTCGTTCAGCGACATGGCTTTCGCGTTGCGCGCGACATCGTTGTATGTGCAGTCCACCGCCTTGGTGCTGCGATCGGCTTCAGCGAGCTTGCCATTCTTCTGGCGCAACACCACCAGCTCGCACGGATTGTTGTCGAAGTCGTAATCGTTCTTTCCGCTGACCGGGTGGCGAATGACGATCACTGCCGCCTGAACACCATCGTTGTAGAGGTCGGCGGCCTTGTAGGCGAGCAGGGTATCGGTCGGTGCGACCAGGGCACGCACGTCGCTGGGTACTGCCGTTGGCGAGGTGCTGACTGGCACGGCAGCAGTGCATGCGGAGGCGAGCAGGCCTGCGCCAAGCGTCAGGGTCATCAAGAAGCGTACTTTCATGGTGCACCGCCATTGGTAGGTAACGCGGAGTGGTGGAGCATGGGTGCGGGCTACGCCATCCGGCGAAGCGGAGATGGCGTTCTCCCTGACGCGGGGTTGCATCGATCACTTGCCGTTGTCCGGACAATCTCCGTTGACCGGTTCAGGGATCCCTCTGATGGAGGGAATACCCCTTGTGGGTCTACTGCTGCCGCATCGGCGAGAGCTGTGGGGCCTGTGTTTGTGACTCCCGCGGTGTTTGGCTCTGTTGGAACTGCTCCATAGCTCGCGGCCACTGCATCGAGCTTTGCTCGATCGGCACGTTGACTGACGTGGTAGGTACGCTGGTTCTGCGATCGAACAGAGCGTCCTGGCGACCGGCCGGGCGCTCGACGGCCCATAGACGGTTACCGTCCTCGCTCAGTGCCACGAGGTCAATCCGCTGCAGGCCATCGGCACGCGCCTGCACGGACAGTGCAGACGACAGGTTGTCGCTCCGGTTATCAGGCACCCGGCCAAGTTGCTGATCCATCCGGTAGATATGTGCTTGCGCCTCGCGGAAGAAGGCATGGTCGGGGTGATCAACCTGATCGAGCCGCAGGGCAGTCGTCGGCTGGGCGTGTTGCTTGAGTGTCGCGGTCAATTGCTCGTGTGTCGGAGCATCGACGACACCTGTCTGCGGAAGCGCACGGTCCTTCTGGAACGCTTCGACGGCGGCCCGCGTCGCTTGGCCGAAATCGCCGTCGACAGTCAGCGTGTGGCTGTTCTGTTTATAGCCAAGCGTAGCCAGGTTTTCCTGGACCTCGGTCACTTGCGCCTTGACCTGTTCCAGTGTCTTGCTGCCCGCCTTGCCGTCGATCGAGGCCAAGCCGGTGCCGCGCTGGAAATTCTCGACGGATTCCTTGGTGCTTGTATCGAAGTGTCCATTCGCAACCAACGTGTGCTCCTGCGCGTCCGTGTAGCCCAGGCCAGACAGGTTGCGTTGCAGGGCGGTCACGTCGTGCCCCACGCTTCCGACCTTGAGCAGCTCCAACGACGTGCTATGCGCATGGCTGGCATGAGAACGTGTCTGATGCTGTTCTCGACCACCCAGCTCAGCAAGCGCCTTCAGCTGTGGGTCGTCGAGGATCTTCGTGTCACGCCCGCGGTCCTTCAGATATTTCTCCAGACCAGTCTCGAGGAATGTCCTGTCCTCTTCGGACAAACTGGCCTTGACGTTGTCGACACCTGCCGCCTCGACACAGTGCGAGATGCGCCGCAGCACGTCCTTTGCACCCTGATCGTTTTGGCCGTACTGGGTTTCGAGCTTGTAGCGAATCATGTCGTCCAGGCCGAACTCGCCGTCCACTTTGATGGTGGTGCCGTGCGCACGCCCCGGCATGTCCATCGCTGGATCATCCTTCGTCCGGTCGATGAATTCCTTCAGGCCATCATTGACGGCCTTGCCATATTGGTTCTTCGTGTCGATGAGAATCAGCTTGGCAACGTCACTGTTCTGGACGAAAGTCTTGTTCGGCTCCGTCGTCATCCCATTCACGACGGCGTCCATGACCGCCACTTTCTTCTGCACCCCTGGAACGAAATCAGCATTGATGGCGTGCACGCCCGCGTCAGAGCTCAGCGCCGAGTCGAGCTTGGGCTTCATCTGCGCGTAGACAGTACGATCCGCGTCGGTGAAGGTATTGAACGGCTTGTACAGGTGGCTCTTGATGCTTTCCAGTTCCTGATCGCTGATGATGCGATGGCTCTGGGCATCTGTGGCGTTCGCGGCGATCGATTCGAGCAGATTGCGACCATCCTGATTTGCACCGATGTCGTACTGGAACGGACCGAAGCTGGGTCCGCTCGCCGCTGCGCCGGCATTGCCCATCTCGTAGGCACCCTTGCCGTTACGCAACTCGCTTTTCATCATGATCTCGTATGTGCGGTGCTCCATTGAGCCCGGTACGAGACTGTCGCCACCAGAAAATACCCTGTCACTCATGGCAAACTCCTTTTTAGACAATCCGTGATCTCAGTGCGATTGTTGTGCGTCAACGCTGTTGTGCCAGTCCTCCAACTGCTGTGCACGCATGGCGGTACTTTCCATGCGGCAGATGGATTCGGTGGCTGGTGCATCGTCCGAACCAAAGCGGCCGGCACGTGCCGAGCAGTCCTTGGCGAAAAAGGCTAGCCATGCACGCTGAGCGTCCACGACAGATCGCTTGTCGATGCCGCTCAGGCCGACGATCAATGCCTTGTATGCGCGGTTGAGCCGGCTGTCCTGATAGCTGAACTCGGTCTCCGCGCAATCGCCTTGATCGGGCACACGTCCCTGCGTTTCCTTCACGCACGCGTCGTAGGCTGGCCGAACGCCGTAGTACCTGGTCGAAATGTAGGACAGGCGCTCCACGCCAGGCACGATGGCGGTGCCGTTGATCGTATCCTGACTGTTTGTAGACGATGCCTGCGGCGGCGACATCGCGGCGGCGCTTCCGGCAAACACCGTACACGTCAACATCGGTAGCAAAACATTTCGTGCCTTCTTCATCATGTCGTCCTCGTCGCTTGGAGTGTGATTACCGGTCGCTCGCGATGGCCAGATACTTGTCCAGTGCGTTGGTGCGTTCGCAGAGGTGGAAGATCTCGTTCTGTGCCAATTGAAGGTTGTCGATGATTTCGTCGCCGTAGAGCGATGCTTCGAATTCACCATTGGTGCCCTGGAACTTCAGCCAGGCGCGTTCGGCATGGATCAGCCCATCCTTCGCCTTGGGGTTGAGCTTGCCGAGCAATGCCTTGTAGGTGGCATTCAGTCGGTTGTCCTGCCGGGCCTTCTCGTCGGAAAGACACGCACCGAGAGCCACAGTGTCGGGGCCGGCGTTGTCGATGCACGTATAGAACGTGGTCGTGATGCCTTTCGGCGCATCGCGCCGGATGACCTGGCTCGTGCTGTCGGCGGCGATTGCCACGCTGCCATGCACGAGGAGGGCGAGGATGATGGTGAGCGTCCCGATCGTTTTCATGGTGGCGATCCCTGAACGTGCGTTCCTTGCGATGGCTGTCGGGGCTTGGGTAGCGCGGGGTGACTTGGCTGCAACCGTGGTGATCGTTGCGACATGGGTCTGAGCGCGCTGAGGCATAGCATAGGAATGGTTCACTATGAGTTCTTCCCTGCTGGAGGCGATCAGTTGTCGTTGTCCGGGCAGTCGCTGTCGATGCGCTTGGAGTTGCCCTTGATGGAAGGGTGGAGCACG
>JBDTZX010000380.1:0-5928 GCA_040004895.1 Rhodanobacter sp.
TTGATGCCATTCCAGCTGCAGGACACCGCGTACACAGAGATGCGCGCTGGTGGCGGGCTGGTCATGATCGACAAGGAGGGACTGCGCAAACAACTGGCCAACTATTGGACTGCCCCATTCGGTCCCCTTACTAGTCTGTCCGAGAAATCGGGATCGATTCCGTTGATCCAACCTGAGCTCTTTGTCGCGCGGCAGCCATGCCGCCACTTGCCCGCTCGGCCAATACCTTGTCCAGCCACTGCGCGGCAGCAGTGGCGGCAGATACCGGATTCATCTCGCGCGTATCAAGCGCCGCATTGGTGCCGCCGTAGGGCGCGTATTTGACCGGGTCAGTAACCGAGAACAGGCCCAACGTGGGCGTCCCGCTGGCCGCGGCCAAGTGCATGACGCCGCAGTCGGCGCTGATGAAGCCGTCCATGCAAGCAATCATCGCAGCCATCCGTCGCAAGTTCCGTGAGTAATACGGCATCAGTTGTGAGCCCAGTTGCGATCGCCCATGCGCCGCCAGCATATCCACCAGCCGAACCTGTGGATGCAGCAACTGGAAAGTGTCCACGAACTGCCTCCACCATTCTTCGCTGTAGCATTTTGCCCCCGTCGCGTTGGGGAAAATAGCCACGATCGAGCCTCGAAGTTTGCATGTGCCGCCGCAGACTTTGGCCAGAACTTTCCCCGCCTCACTCCTTTCCTCTGATGTCACCTCGAGATTGAGCGGGGGATAAGACAATTCCGTAACTCCGCCATAGGCTTGGCGCAGCAGGAAGACGCTGCGATGCGCCAGATGATCGGGCCACTCCAGCGCATGCCATGCCGATGTGGGACTCAGCGCAAGATCGGGAAATCCCAACTTGTAGCTTGCCTGCGACAGCGCCAACACGATTCGACCGGATTGAGAGCCGTTGCAGGCATCGATGGCCAAGTCGTAGCGGCTGCGTCGAAGCGCACGGAGCGTACCTGCCGAACGCCAGAGGTGTCTGGCGATTTTCTGTGGCAAGACGAACACGCGATGCACACGAAAACGCTCGGCATACAGGATTTCAGTGGACTGGCTGCCCAGCAAGTCGATCTCGGCACCGGGGTATAGCGATTCGATTTCACTGATCAATGGACTGATCAGCACGCTGTTGCCCAGTCGATGATTTGGACGACACACAAGCACGCGATGGATGCCGCTGGCGGGCAAACCACCCGGCTCACACAGGGCGCCGCTTACACGACGGAACATCCGGCGCAGCACGCCGCCCACGGTCTTGCGTCGCCAACCATTCCATGGGGACGTTTGCTTCAGGGAGCCGACAAGCACAGGCGGCGCGGTCACCAGGTAGTGGGCGAAATGGAGCATGGACATCCTAGGAGTGTGATCAAGATGGCTTTCAGCCGGCTTATTGAGAAGTGACTGCCAGGTTAAGCCGCCACCCCGCGTTCAGCTGCGAGCCCCGAGCAGCACGCTCAATCGTTGTCCGCACCTTCCACCGAGTTCTCCAGTACCTTGCCGTTCTTTGCGTCTACTCCAACTTCGTGAGTGGCCTTCGCCGACTTGATGTCGAACGAATAACGCAAACCGCTGCCGCCGGACTCCTTCTCAAGTTCCTGCTTGATGATTTTGCCGGGGTATGCTTTCAGGGCGATCTTCCGGGCTGTCATCATCGAGACCTTCGCCCGCTTGCTCAGGTCGGGTTTCAGCTGGTTCGCCATCGCAACGCCGGTGAACGACAACGAGAGCGCTATTACCGCGAGCATTGGCTTACGCATGTTCATATCTCCTTGAGGAAGTTCGAGACTGACACGACCGCCTTTGATTGCACTTAACCAACCTGCTCCGCGAACACTGCTCCTGCAAGGTGGCAGCCACTCGCCACAGAAGCCGTGCTGGATGTAGAACGCGGCAACAATTGATGCCACGCTCCGACGACCTCCGCGACACCGATCTGGTCCACCCGTTGAATGTCTGGCAATCCACCGATCACGCTGACCGCACTGCCACGCCCGCTGCGCGGAGCCCATGTATGCGTCGAGCGGCCACCGAAAAGCACGACCAGCGGACAGCCGAGGGCGGCTGCCAGATGGGCTGGCCCGGTATCCACCGAGACCATACTGTGTGCGATGTCCAGCAAGGCTTTGAGTCGCCCGAGGGGCAAGGCCGCCATTTCGACGGCTGGAGTGTTTTGCCCGACCACAGCTTTCAGCTGCAGCAGATAACCTGCCTCGGCCGGCGATCCGCAAAACAGTATCTGCGCATGCGGCATCTTTTCGAGCATCGCCTTGGCTAGAGCCGCCCAACATTCCGCCGGCCAGGACTTGTTGTCATCAGCAGCCGCACGCACACCATTCCAGCGCATCGTGCGCTTGTTGGCCGGCTGCAGCAGCAGCAGAGGACGGTGCGACCAACCGCGTGCCTGCAGCCAGCTGTCGCAGTCGATTCGCTCCGACAGACTCACCTGCAAGTCAGGTGCCTCAGACGGCTCCGCCGACACCAGACCGAATGGTTTGCGAAAGGCGTCCGGCGTGGTGTCGCTGAAGCGCGATAACCAGTCCAGCCAATGCTCGTCCTCCTGCATGGGCAGATCTTCGATGAATCGGCAGTTTTTCGGCGGGACGCCGGCAAGCTTCAGCATGGGGCGCAGTTTGGTGCGGGCACGAAAGGCCGGCTCGGCAATATAGAACGGGCAATCGCGCAGGCGACTGAGCGCAAGAATGACCTTCCAGCGGCCGGGACGCATCCACAGCGGCCCGTACTGGGATTTCAGCGAAATAAGGTCACCTACCTCAGGCTGGGCTGAAAAAAGCGACGCTGGCCAATCGCCCAGTGCCAGCAGCAGGCACGGCTGGCCATAACGCAGCGATAACTTGCGCAGCATGGGCTGCAACAGCACCGTATCGCCAAGACGCCCGAAGCGCACCACAACCGGGCTGCAAGGGATATTCATTGGAGCTGGCAAACAACCGTCACGGTTGAATAGCCATCCAAACGTCTATGGCTTGAAATGGTGCACATAGCCTATGCTGAACCCTCCGGGTAGCCAGCCCACGATCAGCGACGACTTGCGGTGTGCTGCCCAGATACCTGCGCCGGTGCCGATCACCGCACCCACCAGAACATCGCTCTGCCAGTGGCCACGCGTCTTCATCCGGGCGACTGCGTCGTATACAGGCAGCAGAGCGAGCGCATAGACCGCGGGGTGCTCTTGGCCGTAGTTGACGATGAAGGGAGTGACCGCCGCCGACATCGCAGCCACTTCGCCGCTCGGGAAGCTTTGCGCATGACTGCCCTGGAAGAAGAGATTGGGATCGCTGGTTTGCGAAGGACGCTCGCGCTGGAAGGTGTACTTCATCGCCGTGGTCGCGACACCAGTAACCACCAATGCATCAACCGATCGCCAGAACGTGTCACCCAGCTTGTTGTCGTCACCGAAAGCAAATGCGCCGACGCCGACGGTGACCAGCGTGCCGTAGATCAGCGTGGTCTGGTTGCTGCGTTTCCAGATGCCGCTGTTGTCGTAGTGCAGACGATGGTCGATGCCCAGCAAACCGTCGCCCGCGTGGGCCACATGAATGGTCATGCCACCCATGACGGCTACGAGAATCGATGCCGCCAACTTACTCTGGCTGCGCATGACTGCTCTCCTTCAAGTGACGGGCGGAGTCTCAAGCCTGCATTTCACGCCACTCAGCTTTCGTTTCGCTTACGAACACGGGACGGTCGGAAAGGGGCGTGTTGGTTTGATCCCGATTTTCCGGGCCGATCAATCAAGCAACCGTCAGCGCTTCGAATTGGTCGGACGATTGCAACGCCAGGCCGCTGTGCAGCATTGCCGGTTGTGGCAACAAGTCGGGTCAGAGTGAAAGGGCTCGAGTTTGACGGACACCTTTGAACGGGGATTGGACTGCGTCCCGGGATCGTAAGCACTTCCCGCTTATGATTTGGCCTGGATCACCCCGTTTACGCGACGAATGCACGATGTCCGGCTTCATCGCAGGCGATCGCAAATTTCGCCACGTTCAGCCGATGCCCGAAGCCTCTGGTTGTGCGCGGTATCGCGACAATTCCTGATGCGCCGCCTATGAAAAATTGTCGCCGACACTTTTTTCGAAATGTTTCAGCAGGAAATCGACCACGCTACGCAGCTTGGCGGTCGGCCGGTGATCCTGCGCGTAGATCAGGTACATCGGCGAGGGCATCAGCGACCAGTCCGGCAGCACCGGCAACAAGCGGCCGGCGGCGAGGTCGTCGGCGAGCACCACGTCGGGCTGCAACACGATGCCAATGCCGTTCACGGCGGCGACGCGCAGGGCATTGCCCTGGTTGGCGGTGAATCGGCCCTGCACGGTGACGTTGCAGGTTTCCCCGCCGGGGCCGATCAAGCGCCAGTGGTCGTGCCGTCGCCAGTACGACAGTCCCATGCATTCGTGCGCGCTCAGTTGTTCGGGACGGTCGGGCTGGCCATGGCGCGCCAGATAGCCGGGCGCGGCGGCCAGCCGTCGACGGTAGGGTTGCAGAGGGCGCGCGACCAGGCCGGGCTCGTCGATGTCGCCGATATGGATGCCCAGCTCGAACCCTTCATCGACCAGGTTCGGTCGGCGGTTGTCCAGGGTCAGTTCGATGCTGACGTCGGGATGGCGCTCCATGTACTCGGCCAGTACGGGTACCAGACGGTGGCTGCCGAAACTGACGGGGGCGATCAGTCGCAGCCGACCGCGTGGGCTGGCCTGTAGCTCCGATGCGCTGGTGTCGGCCAGTTCCACTTCGGCCAGCACGTGTTTGCAACGCTCGTAATAGAGCCGGCCCACGTCGGAGAGCTGCTGTCGGCGGGTGGTGCGATGAAGCAGACGGGCGCCCAGCCGGTCTTCGATGGCGCGGATGTGCTTGGCGACCATGGTCGCCGAGACGCGGCTGATCTCCGCGGCGGCTGTGAAGCTGCCACTTTCCACGACCCTGACGAACATTTCCATGCCGACCAACTTGTTCACGATTTAAAACCCATAGGTTGCGTATGGGTCAAATCATTGCATGTTTATCAATACCAAGGCGGCACGCAACAATGCCGTATTGCCTCGCTCCGTGAGGCGTCATCGGAGAATGGTCATGCCTACTTTGCACCTCGAAATGCATCCTGGCCGCACGCTGGAACAGAAGCGCGATTTCGTCAGTGAAGTGACCAGGGTCACGGCGGAAACGCTGGCCTGCCCACCGGAAAGCGTGGATATTCTGATCAGCGAAGTGCCGCGTGATGCCTGGGCCAAAGGCGGCAAACTGGTGGCGGACAGGTGAGGCCCGTCACCACGGAGGAAAGTGAAATGAGCGAGGACAACGCGCCATATCACGCGCATCTCTATTACGTTCCCGAAACGCGTGCCGTGGCCGAAGTTGTGCGCCTCCGGCTGATCGACCGCATGGAATCCGGTGAGCTTCCCCAGCTTCTTTTCGTCGGTCAGCTCAAGGACGGCAAGGCCGGTCCGCATCCCATTCCACAGTTCGAGATCCATTACACGAAACAGGCGCTGTCAACCATCCTCCGCCTGATCGAAGACTCGGGGCTGACCGCGCTGGTCCACCCCCTCACCGACGATGATCTGGCAGATCACACCACCCTGGCACACTGGATCGGCACACCGATCGAACTCGACCTGACCACGCTCGATCCACCCGGGAAAAATCAGGGAGTTGCACGTTTCGCGAAGTCGGATTTCTGAGGGAATGAGGTGTCACCATTTCGCCGTCCGTAGTCAAGCGAATGAAAAGGTGACGGAGATAATTTCTAGGTGGCTATCCGGGCGAAAGAGGAAAAGTTGTCAGCGACAATTTTTGGAAGTCTATATCTGAGCGAGAAAATTGTTCCTGACACCGTTGGTTGAGCAGATTTCGCATTCAGTCCTGCAGTGGAATGCCGGCACCGACAAGCAGTTCGCGTAACGCATGAAGTTGCGGGG
>JBDTZX010000024.1:0-1786 GCA_040004895.1 Rhodanobacter sp.
CGCCGCAGGAAATCGGGCAACTCGCGAAACATGCGGTCCTGCCGCGAATCGCCGGCCACGTCGAGCAGCAGCATCCGGCTGGCCGAACGTTCAGGCAGCGGTGATTGCGCGATCAGTTCGGGCGGCAGTTCAAAATCGAAATCGGATTTCTTCAAGACAATAGTTCTTCGGCATCCGGCGCCAGCAAGGCACCAAGCCGTTCATTATCCCGCAGCACGAACCACACCGCACCCGATCTGATCGAGACAAAAAAACGGCGCCGCTTCCTGCGAAGTGGCGCCGACACGTTTTCGAGCATGGCCGTGGCTCAGCCCTTGACACACAACACCTGACGCAGCGTGTGCACCACCTCGACCAGATCGGTCTGCGCGGCCATCACCGCATCGATCGACTTGTACGCCGCCGGCGACTCGTCGATCACCGCCGCGTCCTTGCGGCATTCCACATGTGCGGTAGCTTCACGATGCTGCGCCAGCGTGATCTGCTGGCGCGCCGCCGTACGGCTCATCACACGGCCCGCACCATGGCTGCAGCTGTGGAAACTGTCCGGGTTGCCCTTGCCACGCACGATATAGCTGCACGTGCCCATGCTGCCCGGGATGATGCCCAGCTCGCCTGCGCGGGCGCTGACCGCGCCCTTGCGAGTAACCAGCAGTTCCTCGCCACCGTGCGTTTCTTTCTGCACGTAGTTGTGGTGGCAGTTCACCGCCAGCTTCTCCAGCTGGAACGTCGGCAGGCGGTGACGCATCTCGGCCAGCACCCGCGCCATCATCACCTCGCGGTTGGCCTGCGCGTAGTCCTGTGCCCATGACACCGCCTCGACGTAGTCATCGAACAGCGGCTCGCCTTGCATGAAGAACGCCAGATCCTTGTCCGGCAGCTGGAAGCCGAGCACGCGATGCGCCAGCTCCTGCCGGGCCAGCTCGATGAAGTAGCTGCCGATCAGGTTGCCGGTGCCGCGCGAACCCGAGTGCAGCATCACCCACACCGCGTCCGATTCATCCAGACACACCTCGATGAAGTGGTTGCCGCCGCCGAGCGTGCCGATCTGCTTGTCCAGCTTGTCGGTGCGGATCTGGCGATGCTTCGCCTTGATCAGCTCCAACCGCGCAACAAGCCCGGATTGCGCCAACCCCGTCTCGATGCTGTCCGGCAACTGGCGATGATCACCGCCCCTGCCGTTGCCGACCGGCACCCCGCGCTCGATGCTCGAGCGCAGCTGCGCCAGATTATCGGGCAGATCGTTCGCACGCAGCGTGGTGCGCACTGCGGCCATGCCGCAGCCGATGTCGACGCCGACCGCCGCCGGGATGATCGCGCCGCGGGTCGGCACCACTGAACCCACGGTGGCACCCTTGCCCAGGTGCACGTCCGGCATCACCGCGACCCATGGGCCGACGAACGGCATCGCCGCGATGTTCCGCAGCTGCTGCTTCGCCGAATCTTCCAGCGGCACGCCATGCACCCAGCCCTTGATCGGCGTGGCGCTGCCCTCGGCGTGCAGCAGTTCGTAATGTTGACTACTCATATCTTCTTTCCTTGAATGGATTCGTGGCGATCTCATCCGTGCGATCGCCACGAGGTTACTGCTTCAGACTGACCAACTGGTTCAGCACCCCGTCCAGGCCGCCGAACACGGTCAGCTTGTCGATCTTCTCGGTGACCTTCTCCAGCGCCTCCAGCTCCTTCAGGCGCATCAGCACCGGGCTCTCCTCGATCAGTCGAGCGGTGTTGAGCAGCGAACGCGTGGCGTTCGCCTCCTCGCGCCGACGGATCACGTTGGCCT
>JBDTZX010000338.1:0-1786 GCA_040004895.1 Rhodanobacter sp.
TCGAGGAACGGCCCCTTGTCGCGGCCGCCGAGGAACAGGGCTTCGTCGATGCGCACGCCCCAACGACGCAGGGTCAGGATCACACGCTTGTGCGCGGGCGCGGAACGCGCCGTGACCAGTGCGGTGCGGATCGGCGAGTTCTCGGCCGGGAACGCCGCCTGCAGACGATGCAGCGCTGTGAGGAAACCACGGAACGGACCGACCGACAGCGGCTCGGCGGCGTGTTCGGTTTCGCGGCGATGAAACGCTTCGAGACCTTCCTCACG
This sequence comes from Rhodanobacter sp., assembly GCA_040004895.1. Taxonomy (GTDB): domain Bacteria; phylum Pseudomonadota; class Gammaproteobacteria; order Xanthomonadales; family Rhodanobacteraceae; genus Rhodanobacter. The sequence continues at coordinate 267 of JBDTZX010000338.1, forward strand.
CGACACGCGTTCGCCTTCGTCACCAAAGATCACCGCATCGCCGTCGAAGGCGATGCGCAATTGTTCGCTGGCGCGCGGCGGCGCAGTGCTGGGGAGAATGGTGGCGGCGGCGACACCGGCGGTCAGCGCACGGCCCACGTCTTCGGCATTGGCGGAAAGAAAGAGATCCGCCTTGAACGGTGCGATGTAGTCGGATGTCGGCGCACCGCTGGTGAATGCGGCGCGACTGATCTCCAGACCGTAGTGCTGGATCGCATTGAAGATGCGCAAGCCGGTATCGCCGGAATTGCGCGACAGCAGGATCACCTCGACCGGCGGCACGTTGCCGGCCAGCCGGTTGAGGCCAAGCAGTTTCTGCACCAGCGGAAACGCCACGCCGGGCGGAAGGATCTCGTTCTCGTGTTCGATCTGGAAGGTGCGGTAGGCATCCAGCCCGTCACGTTCGAACAGCGCGTGGCTGTCGCCAAGGTCGAACAGCGCGCGCGAGGATATCGCCACGACCAGTCGCTGGTCGCTGGCGGCGGATGGATCGTGGACGTGGGAGGACGGCGGCTGTTCTTTCACAGGAAGCGGCATGCGTGGCTCGTGGTAGATCAATCTAGCAGCATGCGCTCACTCCGCCGCGAACTGCTCGTCGAGAATGCGCTGCTCGAGGTTGTGTTCGGGATCGAACAACAGGCGAACGCCCTGCCCGCCGGACTGCCGGATCGACACGCTGCGTATGTCGCGCACCTCATGGAAATCGGCGGTGGCGCTGACCGGGCGCTTGCCGGGATCGAGCACGCGCAACACGACCTCGGTGCGATGCGGCAGGATCGCACCACGCCAACGACGCGGACGGAACGGGCTGATCGGCGTCAACGCCAGCACATTGGCATCCAGCGGCAGGATCGGGCCATGCGCGGACAGGTTGTACGCGGTGGAGCCTGCCGGCGTGGACACCAGGATGCCATCGCAGATCAGCGTCGACAGCTTCACGGTGTCGTTGAGCTGCACTTCGAGATGCGCGGCCTGGTTGCTCTGGCGCAGCAGCGACACTTCGTTGAAAGCCAGCGCGGTATGTTCGCTACCGGCCGCATCGGTCACCTGCATCTGCAGCGGAAACAGCGACGCGGTGTGCGCCCGTGCAATCCGCTCCGGCAGTTCGTCGATGCGGTGCTTGTTCATCAGGAAACCGACGCGGCCCAGCTTCATGCCGTACACCGGCACTTCGAGTTCGCGAAACGCGTGCAGGGTGCGCAGCATGAAACCATCGCCGCCGAGTGCCACGATCAGTTCCGCCTGGTCAGGCAACACATCACCGTAGCGGTCGACCAGTTTTTTCCGCGCCTGCTGGGCAACGTGGGTATCGCTGGCGACGAAGGCGAAGCGCATGGGAACCCCACGGATGGTAGGAACGCCAAGAGTACGACAGAGCGGATGCTTTGCCCTACTGCGGATTCGTCCGCAAGCTTTGCCCCCTCCCAACCTCCCCCTGCAAGCAGGGGGAGGAGCTGGAGCAGAGCACCGCAAAGGCCGGA
>JBDTZX010000116.1:0-1786 GCA_040004895.1 Rhodanobacter sp.
GTCGGGCGTGGCGTTGTCGCTGGTCATGCGGATTTCCGGCAGGCTTTCGGCAAGGATGGATGGATCAAGCGTCGCTGCGTTTGGAGCCTGCTTCCAGGCCGGACTTGAGGCTCGCTTCGATGAATTCGTCGAGGTCGCCGTCCAGCACCTTCTGCGTGTCGGTCCGTTCGATGCCGGTGCGCAGATCCTTGATCCGGCTCTGATCCAGCACGTAGTTGCGGATCTGGCTGCCCCAGCCGATGTCGGACTTGGTCGCTTCCAGCGCGTCACGCTCGACGTTGCGCTTCTGCACTTCCAGCTCGTACAACTTCGCGGCCAGCATTTTCATCGCGGTGGCGCGGTTGGCGTGCTGGCTGCGACCGGTCTGGCAGGCCACCACGGTATTGGTCGGGATGTGCGTGATGCGCACCGCCGATTCGGTCTTGTTGACGTGCTGGCCGCCCGCGCCGGACGAGCGGTACACATCGGTGCGCAGATCCGCCGGGTTGATGTCGATATCGATGTCGTCATCGACTTCCGGCGACACGAACACCGAGGTAAAGCTGGTGTGGCGGCGGTTGTCCGAATCGAACGGCGACTTGCGCACCAGCCGGTGCACGCCGATCTCGGTCTTCAGCCAGCCGTAGGCATAGTCGCCTTCGACACGGAATGCGGCGGACTTGATGCCGGCGACGTCCCCGCCGCTGACTTCCATCAGTTCGGTCTGCCAGCCGCGCGACTCGCACCAGCGCAGATACATGCGCAGCAGCATCTCGGCCCAGTCCTGCGCTTCGGTACCTCCGGCACCGGCTTGGATGTCGACAAACGCATTGGTCGCATCCATCTTGCCGGAGAACATCCGCTGAAATTCCAGCTTGCTGACCTGGGCATCGAGTTTGGCCAGGTCGTCGACCACCGAGCCGGCGGTCTCTTCATCCTGGTCTGCCACCGCCATCTCAAGTAGCTCGCCGGCGTCGGTGAGGCTCGCGGTGAGCGTGTCGATGCCGTTGACGATGGTATGCAGCCGGGCGCGCTCGCGGCCCAGTTCCTGCGCGTTCGCCGGATCGTCCCAGACCTTGGGATTTTCCAGCTCGCGGCTTACTTCTTCCAGACGTTCGCTTTTTGTGGCGTAGTCAAAGATACCCCCGAAGCGACTCGACGCGGCCACGCAGGTCGGCGATTTGCGCAAGGATGGGATTGGTTTCGATCATGGCGGACAAGCTGGCGTGAATTGACTGCCAATATTAGCAGACGGCGCTTGCAGCGGATCGCCGGCGCCCTGCCCGGGCGCTGTCGCTCATGTGGTTGCCTGCTGATGCACCCCGCGTACCGAACGTCCGGAGGGATCAGCCGCATCGGCGAACGCTGGATCCCACGCCAGCGCCGCCGTTGACGAACAGGCGATCGACTTGCCGCCCGGTACCGTGGCTGCGCACGCTTCGCCGGGAAAGTGCTGCTCGAAGATCCGCCGATAGAAATACGCTTCCTTGGTTGCCGGCGTGTTGAACGGATAGCGTGCAGCCGCTGCCGCGAACTCGCGATCGCTGACGGCCTGCGCGGCATGTTCCTTCAGGCCGTCGATCCAGCCGTAGCCGACGCCGTCGCTGAATTGTTCCTTCTGCCGCCAAAGGATCTCGTGTGGCAGTGCGCCTTCGAAGGCTTCGCGCAACACCGCTTTTTCGATCCGGCGGCTGCCGCTGCCGCTGTTGTCGACCATCTTGTGCGTGGCGTCCATGCCCATCGCCACGTCGATGAATTCCAGGTCGAGAAATGGCACGCGTGCTTCCACGCCCCACGCCATCATCGC
>JBDTZX010000293.1:0-5909 GCA_040004895.1 Rhodanobacter sp.
GTAGCTGAGTGCGCAGGGTGGCGGATCTTCCGCAGATACTTCACCGCATACTTGCCGTTGGCATCGTCGTAACGCGAACGTGGGAAACCTGGTGATTTCGCTGAGCGAATAACGCGCCTGCTGCTGCGTGCGCATCTCCAGCAGTCGACCACGATCGTCCGGCAGACAGGCGCGCAGACGGGTGGTACCCCAGCCGATCGGTTCGGGCTGTGGCGATGTAGCGCTCATTTCGCCGCCAACGGCTTGTCGGCGAACAAGCTCAGGTCCACCGCACTGGCCATCGCCCGATAGCCTGCATTGTTCGGATGCAAATGATCGCCGCTGTCATAGGCAGCAAGCATCTTTTGCGGCGCGGCCGGATCACGGATCGCCTTGTCGAAATCCACCACACCGTCGAACGCCCCTGAGCGGCGAATCCACGCATTCACTGCCTCGCGCGTTTTTTCACCCGCCGCGCTGTGATACGGCCAGCCGGCGCCGCCGTAGGGCGTCAGCGTGGCGCCATAGATCTTCACGTGTCTGGCATGGGCGCGGGCGATCAGCACTTTCATGCCTTCGATCACTTGCTGCGCGCTGATCTTGTCCTTGGCTTTCCAGGCGAACCCCGAGCCACCGATGTCATTGATGCCTTCCAGCAACACGATCCAGCGCACGCCGGGCTGGTCCAGCACATCGCGATCGAAGCGCGTCAACGCACTGGGCCCGGCACCGTCGCTCAGGATGCGGTTACCGCTGATACCCGCATCCGCCACGCCGATGGATGACAACCTGGCATCGGCCTGCAGGCGCGCCGCGAGATCATCCGGCCATCGTTCGTTCGTGCCCTCCTTGGTGCCCACGCCATCGGTGATCGAATCGCCGAAAGCGACGAGCGTGTACTTGGTGGATGGCCCGCTCACTTCCACGTCAGTGAGGAAGAAGCGATTGCCGCTGACTTCTCCGTGCGGAAAGCGCTCGGCGGCTGTGGCATCGCCGCTTTCGGTGATGTACGCGGTGGCAAAGCCGGCGCTGTGAATGGTCGACGCATGATAGTTCGCATCAGTTGGCGCGTAGATGCTCACCGCCAGTGATTGCAGCGCCCTCACATCCATCTTCACCGGATCGCTCAGCACACTGGCTCCCTTGGCGATGGTGAAGGTGGGCTTGCCATCGAACAGCAGCTTGTGATCACTGCCAGGCAGCGTATCCGCACCCTTGGCGCTCAGCGCCACGTGCACCGGCCCCAGCGTGACGGCCATATTGCCGAACAGGTTGGAAAGACGAACGCGAACCTCCGAGCCACCCACGCTGACTCGCACGATCTGCCGCACCGTCTGTGCATTCAGGACCGGGCCAGCCGTGTCCGGTGGCGCCTCCCAGGCATCCACCCACGCGCCAAGTGTCCTGCCGCCGGCAGCCACTGCGCAGCTCGCAGCGACACAAGCCGAACCGGCGAGCACCCATTTGCATAACCGGTGACCCATGTCGCTCCTCCTTCGTGGCCTTTGCGCCGCCACTCAGCGCGACACCTTCAAATCGTTGCCAGCGTATTCGACGCGTTGATCGTGGCGATCATCCAGCGCATCCGCATTCGGTTGCGTCGCATCGATGCGACGGATGATGAACTCCCGCTTCGCCGGCGCACCCTGACCGTCACCTTCACGCTTGCCGAGCGTCAGCACGCCGGTGGCATCGTCATAGTCGAGTGGGATGCGCGAGTAGTGACCGTGCTCGTAGTCGTAGGTGGTGCCGGCGTCTTCGTACAGCGAGAAGTGGCCGTTGGCGCCGGTGTAGACGATCAGCGTGATCGGCGCGTCCGGCTTCTCGTCGGTGTACTGGATCGCCGGGCCGGTCGGCACGATGGCACCGGCACGCACGAACAATGGCATGCGTGACAGCGGCGCGTCGGCCTTGATCGTGTTGCCTCCTTCGTAGCGCTTGCCGGTATGGAAGTCGTACCAGCCACTGCCTGCCGGCAGGTAGACATCGCGGCTGCGCGCCTGGTACTCGGTCACCGGTGCCACCAGAAAAGCCGGACCAAACATGTATTCGTTGTCGATGTCACGCACCTTGGCGTCGGCCGGGAAGTCCATCACCAGGCCGCGCATGATGGTGCCATCCTGGAACCAGGTGTTGGCCGCCAGCGTGTAGATGTAAGGCATCAACCGATAACGCAGCTTGTCGTACCAGGCCAGCGCGTTATAAACGTCCGAACCGACCGGTGCGAGGTTGTAGATCTCGCGATTGACGCCTTGTCCATGCGAGCGGAACAACGGCATGAAGCTGCCGAACTGGAACCAGCGCAGATTGAGCTCGCGCCACTCCTGCAGGTCTTTTGCGTTCGGCTTCTCGTACCGCGTCTCCAGCGCATAACCACCGATGTCGGTGGTCCAGTTGGGAATGCCCGACATGGAGAAGTTGATGCCTGCGGAAATCTGGTCGCGCAGGTTGCTCCAGCGTGCCACCACGTCGCCGCTCCAGCCCGCCGCGGCGTTGCGCTGCTCACCGGCAAACACGGAACGGGTGAGAATGAAAGCGCGCTTGTCGGGATAGGACGCGCGACTGCCTTGGTAGGCCGCGGCCGTAGACATCAGCGAGTAGGAGTTGAAGAACGCAGCGGCGGGTCCCATCGCGGTCGGACCCATGAGGGCCTTGCGCCCGTCGATGTCGACGTTGGAGGCGATATCCGGTTCGGTGGCATCCATCCACCACGCATCGATGCCGAGGTCACCCAGGTTTTCGCGAATCTGCCGCCAGTAAATTTTACGACCCTGCTCCGAGTAGGGATCGTAGAACGAGCTGAGATAGCCCGGACCCACCCAGTCCTTCACGCCGAGCTCGACATTGCGTCGGTACATGGCACCGTTCGCGTCGAGCTCCTGGTAATTCTTCGTGGTCGGGTAGAACTTCGGCCACACCGAGATCATCAGGTTCGCGTGCTCGGCATGCACCTGGTCGACCATGGCTTTCGGATCGGGATAGCGCGAGGTGTCGAACTGGTGCGAGCCCCAGGCATCGTCCTTCCAGTAGCGCCAGTCCTGCACGATGTTGTCCAGCGGCAGCTTCAGGTCACGGTAGCGCTTGAGCACGTCGAGCAATTGCTGCTGGGTTTCGTAATGATCCCTGCTTTGCCAGAAACCGTAGGCCCAGCGCGGCAGCAGCACCGACTTGCCGGTGACTTCGCGATAGCCGGCGATCACATCGTCCATGTTGCTGCCGTCGATGAAGTAGTAGTCAACGGCGTGGCCAAGTTCGGAGTACAGCGACAGTTCGTTCTGTTCTGCGTTCGGCAGCGGGTCCTGGTGATCGAGCGCGATGTAACCGGACTGCGGCGTCCACTCGATGCGGATGGCGTGCTTCTCGCCCGGCTTCATCGCGATGAAGAAGTTGCGGTACCAGGGATTCCAGTTTTGCCGCCAGTCGTCGAGCGCCAGCTTGCCGTCCACATACAGCTTGAAATAGCCGCTCGCATACAGGCGGAACTTGTGCAGTCCGGCCACGTCGGATGCTATTTCGCCCTTCCACTCCACCGTCTGGCCGGGTCCGCCGGCAATGCCCTTGCTGTCGCGGAACTGATCTGGCCAGTGTTTCAGATCCTTGATGTACTGGTAGTTCACCTCGGGCTCGACGCGACTCAGCTTGAGTTTTCCGTCGACGTAATAGTTGGCGGTAAAGCCACCGGGCTTGCCATCGGCATCGAACAGTTTGAGCTGCTTGTCGATCATCTGATACGGACGCGGATCGCCGAAACGGGTGATCGAGTTGTTGTCCCACAGCAGGCCGTAGTTACGGCTGGACAGCACGAACGGAATGCCGATGTCCATGTTGTGCTGGGCCAGCTCGACGTCCCTGCCCTTGTAGTTCATCGTGCCTTTCTGATGCTGGCCCAGACCGTAGAACGCCTCGTCGTCAGGCGACTCGAATTGCTGTCGCACGGCGTAGAACGACTGCTTCTGCACCGTCACCGGCGTGAAGCTGCGTCCCTTCGCCTGCTCGGCGAGAATCAGCTTGCCGTCCTTGCCAAGGAACTGCACCGCCCCGGTATCAATCGCCACGTCGGCAGTCAGCTCGGCCGTTTTCAAAAGCACATGACCTGACTCGGTGCTCACGGTGAAATGCGTGTCACCACCCGTCTTCACCGCCATCAAGCTCTTGGGCAAATCGAAATTGCCGGCCGGGATCGCGGTCACGTGGATGATCTTGTCGCTGACCACTTGCAGGCGCACCCGCCCAGTCGTACCACCGACATCGACAATCACGCCATCGCCTGTCTGTCGGAAGGCTGTGCTCGCGGGACTGAGCGGCGCGGCAGCTTTTGCCGGATCGGCACGGCTAGTGCAACCCGGGATCAAAGCGAGGACCCATGCGGCCAGCAGGATATTCGTGGAAGTGCGATGCATGATTCAGTCTCCCAATGTCAGGCTGGCTGCCAGCGGTGTGTTGTTGGAGGCGTCTCCGACGTAGACGGTGAAACGACCCGGATCGACTTGCCAGCCATGTTTGCTGACGTCGTAATACGCAAACGAGCGCCGATGCAGAGTCAAGCTGACATGCCTGATCTCTCCCGGCCTCAGGCTCACCTTGCGGAACGCTTTAAGCTCGCGTGCGGGTCGGGCCAGTTTCGCCGATGGATCACCCACGTAGACCTGCGCCACCTCGGCACCGTCACGCGCGCCGGTATTGGTCACATCGAACGAGACGGTAACCGTGTCGCCGACCTTCGCCGATGCCGGCGATACGATGAGCTTGCTGAAAGCGAAGGTCGTGTACGAGAGTCCGTAGCCAAACGCGAACAGCGGCTGCGGCTTGTCGGGGTACGTCGTATACCAGCGATAGCCCAGAAACACACCCTCGCCATATTTCACCGTGGGCTTGGTGCCCGCCGGGTGCGCCGGTGCATCGTAGAAATCATGGGTGGGATTGTCTTTCCACTGGCGACCGAAGCTGATCGGCAACTTGCCTTCCGGCGTGTGCGCCCCGAACAGCACCTCGGCGATCGCACGACCACCTTCCTGGCCCGGATACCAGCTCTGCAGCAGCCCGGGCACCTTGGTCAGCCAGCCGTCGGTGGCATAGGCATCGCCGGAATTCACCGTCACCACGGTCTTCGGGTTGACCGCGGCGACTGCTTCGATCAGCGCCTCCTGACCCCACGGCAACTGGAACGTGCGATCGAATGCCTCGCTCTCGGAAGTGGGATCAAAGCCCACCGCCACCACCGCTGCATCTGCCATCGCCGCCATCTTTTTCGCATCCGGCGAAATCAGCTCGTCCAGCGCGATCACGCCCAGACCCATGCGGCTGTAGCTCACGTCCGGTTTGTAATCGAGACGGATCGACACCGGCTTGCCGGCCAGCAGATCAAGTGTGACGTACAACGGTGCCTGTCCTTCGCGCTGCGGCTGGGTGATCACCGGCTTGCCATCTACCAGCAATTGATAGGTATCCATGCTTGCCGCAGCGGTAAGGAACAAATACTTGCCGCTGTGCTTCGGCACGAAGCTGCCACTCCAGCGGATGCTTTGACGCTCGGTCGCCGGGGTAGTCCACAGCTCCGGCTTCCATTGATCGACGTGCTCGTCGGTCGAGGTCGCGCTGGGTTTGCCCTGGAAGTCGTCGTTGGCAAACGTCTGTCGCTGCAGGCCCTTGCCGCCGTCCAGCCCAACGAAACTCGACTGCTTGAATACCTCGTCCGGCGAGGGCAGGCCGCGGCTGTACAGCACGCGTACCTTGTCGCCCAGCTGATGGGTGATGCCGGAAAGCAGGCTTTGCGCTTCGAAGGTGTCCACATGCGAACTGCCACCGGCACTGCTGATGGCAGGAAAGGCATTCGGGCCGATCACCGCAATCGTCCTGATCGTCGAGGCATCCAGCGGCAGCACGTGATGCTCGTTCTTCAGCAGCACCAGACCCTCGCGCGCGGACTGCAG
>JBDTZX010000468.1:0-1783 GCA_040004895.1 Rhodanobacter sp.
GATGATCTGAAACCCGGGCTCGCCGGCTTCGGGCCAACCAAGGAGGAGTCATGCGTCGTTCCACTCTGTACACCCTGATCTGCGTTGCGGTTCTGGGTACGGCTTCCGTTCCCGGCGTGCGCGCCCAGACGGCGACCCCTGCCGCGGCGCTTCCCGATTTCACCGGCATCGTGCAGAACAATGCCGCCGCCGTGGTGCACGTGGAGGCGAAATACACCGGCGAGCGCCAGCGTTCGCAGCAACGCCAGGCGATGCCGGGGCAGGGTGATCCAGACGACCCTCAGGCAGAGATTCTCCGCCGCTTCTTCGGCATGCCGGGCATGCCGTCACCGGAAGAACAGAAGCGGACCTCGGTCGGCTCGGGTTTCATCCTGTCCGGCGATGGCTACATCCTGACCAACAACCATGTGGTGGATGGCGCGGACAAAGTCACCGTGCGGTTGCAGGACCATCGCACGCTCACCGCAAAGGTAGTCGGTACCGATCCCACCTATGACATCGCCGTGCTCAAGGTCGATGCAGGCGGCACCTTGCCGGCGGTGAGCATTGGCGATTCGCGCAGCCTCAAACCCGGTCAGTGGGTGCTGGCAATCGGTTCGCCGTTCGGCTTCGACTACACCGTGACTCAGGGCATCGTGAGTGCTGTAGGACGCAATCTGGGCGAACAGGATCAGGCATACACGTCCTTCATCCAGACCGATGTTCCGATCAACCGGGGCAATTCCGGCGGTCCACTGTTCAATCTGCAGGGACAAGTCGTCGGCATCAACTCGCAGATCTATTCCAGTACCGGCAATTATTCCGGTGTCTCCTTCTCGATCCCGATCGACGTGGCGATGAACGCGGTGCAGCAGATCAAGACTGCCGGCTTCGTGACACGCGGGCAGCTTGGCGTGATGGTCGGTCCCCTGACCGACGACATCGTCAAAGGTCTGAAGCTCGACAGCAGCAACGGGGCGATCGTGTCGCAGGTCACCCCGGGCAGTGGCGCTGAAAAGGCGGGCCTGCGCGAGGGCGATATCATCCTTCGCTACAACGGTCAGGCGATCACCCAGGGCGCCGACCTGCCGCCGCTGGTCGGCATGAGCAAGCCGGGCAGCAACGCGACCGTGGACATCCTGCGCCAGGGCAAACGACAGACGGTGCAGGTGGTGGTCGGTGAGGCACCACGGGACAGGAAATCCGCCATCGAAAATGCCGCAGTGTCTCCGGCACGAAGCGGTCAGGCCGCCCTGGGCATGTCGGTACAGGAACCCGATGCCGACACCCGACAGCAGATGGGCCTCAAGCCGGGTCAAGGTGTGGAGATCGGTGAAGTCACCGGTCCGGCGGCTGCAGCGGCCGGACTGCAGCAAGGCGATGTGATCCTGATGGTGGGACAGCAGCGCATTGCAGGCGTGGCGGCGTTCCGCGCAGCGACGCAAGGCGTCAAGCCCGGCCAGACCGTCCTGCTGCTGGTCCGTCGCGGCGACCAGAGCAGCTTCATCGGGCTGACCGTACCGGACGACAAGTAGAAGATTGGCCGGATGCGTGTCGACAACCGGCACGCATTCGGCCCATTCCGCGCCGTGCGCCCAGTGCTTCGTTCGCACTGCAACGGCCCCGCGCCGGAACGTCTGCCGGTTTTTCCATGCGATAATGCCGGGTTAGCGTCGCCATCTCGGTGATGCGCTGCCTGTGCCTGCGTCGCAGGCGGCAGATGCACGTCCTCAGGCTGCCTGCGTTCCATGGAATTGATCCGCAACTTCTCCATCATTGCCCATATCGATCACGGCAAGTCGAC
>JBDTZX010000054.1:0-5898 GCA_040004895.1 Rhodanobacter sp.
TTCGAAGTGCTGATCAGCGGCGTGTTCAACCAGCTGCGCGGCATGATCACCGGCTACTACAAGGTCGATGGCGACAAAATCGATTCGGGCAGAATCGATCAGGACAAGGTCGACAACCACGCGCAGGAGCCGATCGCCCCCCGGTCTGCCCTCGTTGGCGAGGAGCCATCTCATGACTGACCGTCGATCGTTCCTGCGCATGGCCATCATGGGCACGGCTGGCTTCATCGTCGCCGGATGCGACAGCGTTTCGCGCAGCGACTGGGGCGCCAAGGTGCTCGGCAGCGCCGAAGGACTGAACCGGCGGGTGCAGGCGCTGCTGTCGCCATCCAGCGCCATGGCGAAGGAGTATTCCGAAGCGGACATCTCCGCGGTGTTCCATCCCAACGGCACCACCATGCCGAACACGCCGGCCTACCAGTCGCTGCTCGCGAACCAGTTCCACGACTACCAGTTGGAGGTCGACGGACTGGTGACACACAAGGCCAGCCTCTCGATCGACGATCTGAAGAAACTGGACGATCGCACGCAAATCACCCGCCACGACTGCGTGGAAGGCTGGAGTGCAATCGGCAAATGGCAGGGCACGCTGCTGTCGGCGGTGCTCGATCACGTTGGCGTCGATCCGAAGGCGCGCTTCGTGGTGTTTCATTGCCTCGACAACATGGACGAGGACACGCCGTACTACGAAAGCCTCGACATCGTCGAAGCGCGCCATCCGCAGACATTGCTGGCGTTCGCACTCAACGACAAGCCGTTGCCGGTGCCGAACGGTGCGCCATTGCGCCTGCGCGTGGGGCGGCAACTGGGTTACAAGCAGGCAAAATACATCGGCCGGATCGAGCTGGTCGAATCGTTCGATCGCATCGGCAGCGGCAAAGGCGGCTACTGGGAAGACCAGGGCTACGAATGGTACGCAGGCATCTGATCGCAAACGGACACATGCTTACCGGACTCAACCACGTGACCCTCGCGGTGCGCGAGCTTGAGCGAAGCATCGGTTTCCATCGCGGCATTCTCGGTTTCAAGCTCGCTGCACAATGGGATACCGGTGCCTACCTGGAGCTCGGAGATCTCTGGCTGTGCCTTTCCCTCGACGACACCGCCAGCGGACCGCGCATCGACTACACGCACTACGTCTTCTCCCTGTGGGCCACGACATTCGCTGCATTTGCGGACAAGCAGCAGCGCAGCCCCGCGAGTGGAAGGACAATCGCGGCGAAGTGATTCGTTCTATTTCTCGACCCCCGACGGACAGGAGCTGGAAGCGCATGTGGGAAACCTGGCCTCGCGGCTTGATCACTGTGCGAGCACTCTTGCGCCGGCATGCGGATTTTCGATTGAAACATTCCGTTGGAGAATTCAGTTACGGACCGGTGCAAGAAGTCACGCCCGACTCGCCGGGCGCATCGTTTAGACTCGACGATTGATTGTTTCATCACTAGCCGCGGTCAGACCGCGAGGGGACCCCATGCGAATCCGGCATACCTTGCTTGCCTCGGCGTTGCTTGCCGGCCTGCTGTCCAGCGGCTTCGTGCGCGCGCAGACCACACCGCTGACACCGGATATTCCGGCCAAGTACGTGGCGCCGACCGAGGGTTACGACTACATCAAGCGCGACGTGATGATCCCGATGCGCGACGGCGTGAAGCTGCATACGGTCATCGTGATTCCAAAGAACGCGGTGCACGCGCCGATCCTGCTGACCCGCACGCCGTACGATGCCAGCGGTCGCGTGGCGCGTACCGAGTCGCCGCACATGCTGGACGAGCTGCCGCAGGGCGACGAGCTGTTCGTACACGCCGGCTATATAAGGGTATTCCAGGATGTGCGTGGCAAATACGGCTCGGAGGGCGACTATGTGATGACGCGGCCGCCGATCGGGCCGCTGAACGACAGCAAGGTAGATCATTCGACCGACGCCTGGGACACCATCGACTGGCTAGTGAAGAACCTGCCCGAATCCAACGGCAAGGTCGGCATGCTCGGTTCGTCGTATGAAGGCTTCACTGTGGTGATGGCGCTGGTCCATCCGCATCCCGCGCTGAAAGTGGCTGCACCGGAAAGCCCGATGATCGACGGCTGGATGGGTGATGACTGGTTCCACTATGGCGCCTTTCGCCAGACCAACTTTGACTACATCACCGGCCAGACCACGAAGAAAGGCGAGGGCAAGAGCGTTCCCCGCGAAGGCTACGACGACTACACCAACTTCCTGCGCGCCGGATCCGCCGGTGACTACGCGCGCACGTCCGGGCTGGAGCAGCTCGGTTTCTGGCGCAAGCTGCACGAGCACGTCGCCTACGACAGCTTCTGGCAGGATCAGGCGCTGGACCGGGTCATGGCGCGGCAGAAACCCGCCGTGCCAACAATCTGGCTGCAGGGCCTGTGGGATCAGGAGGACATGTGGGGCGCGGTGCACAGCTATGAAGCGATCGAAAAGGCGCATCCGGGCGAGACATACAACCATCTCGTGATGGGTCCATGGCGGCACAGCCAGGTGAATTACGAGGCCAGCTCGCTCGGGCCGATGCAATGGAGCGGCGACACCGCGCTGCAGTTCCGTCGCGATGTGCTGCTGCCATTTTTCAACCAGTATCTGGTCGACGGCGCGCCGAAGGCGAACATCCCCAAGGTATTCATCTACAACACCGGCGAGAACCACTGGGATCGCTACGGATCGTGGCCGCTGAGCTGCGACAGCGGTTGCCCGGCCACGTCGAAGCCACTGTATCTGGAAGCGAACGGCGCGCTGTCGTTCACCGCCCCCGATGCTACGCAGCCGAAGTACGACGAATACATTTCCGACCCGGCCAAGCCGGTACCGTACCTGCCGCGTCCGATCCGTTTCGCCGATCATGAAGCGTGGACGACGTGGCTGCTGCACGACCAGCGTTTCGTTGACGGACGACAAGACGTGCTGACCTACGTGAGCGAGCCACTCAACGCAGCGATGCATGTCGGAGGCGCGCCGATCGTCAACCTGATCGCCTCGACCAGCGGCAGCGACAGCGACTGGGCGGTGAAGCTGATTGACGTCTATCCCGACAGCGTGCCGTCGAATCCCGCGATGGGCGGCTACGAGCTGCCGATTTCGCTGGACATCTTCCGCGGCCGCTACCGCACCAGCTTCGAACATCCGCAGGCGATCACGCCTGATCAGCCGCTGCTGTACAAGTTCGGGATCCCCACGGTGAACCACGTCTTCCGGCCGGGGCATCGCATCATGGTGCAGGTGCAGTCGACGCTGTTCCCGCTGTACGACCGCAACCCGCAGACCTTCGTGCGGAATATCTTCGATGCGAAGCCGACCGACTACGTCAAGGCGACGCAGCGTATCTGGCATACACCAGGCAACGCGAGCTTCATCAGCCTGCCGGTGGTAGCGAAGTAGGGCGACGTTCCGCCGCACAAGAGCCGTGGTTGACAAGATTCTATATTTCCATAATTATGGAAATATGAAATCGAAAGACGCGCTCGCCTGTCTCAATGCGCTGGCTCAGGAACATCGCCTGAATCTGTTCCGCCTGCTGGTGCAGGCGGGAGACGAGGGCATGGCTGTTGGCGAACTGGCCGAAGCCACCGGGCTGGCCGGCGCCACGCTGACCAACCACCTGCACATCCTGCGGCGTGCCGACATGGTCAGCGACGAGCGGCGCGGCCGCATCATCCAGTGCCGTGCGGCGTATCCGCAGATGAACGCGCTGCTCGCCTTCCTTACCGAAAACTGCTGCGCGGGTTCGCCGGGTACATCGGCGTGCGCTCCCGCGTCGACATGCAAACCCAAGCGGAAAAAATCATGAAGCGTTTCCATGTGCACTTGAACGTCGTCGAGCTCCCCGGCAGCATTCGTTTCTACACCACCTTGTTCGGCAGCGAACCCAGCGTGGTGAAATCCGACTACGCAAAATGGATGCTCGACGACCCGCGCATCAACTTCGCCATCTCCAGTCGCGGACGCGCCGCCGGGGTAGATCATCTGGGCTTGCAGGCAGAATCCGAAAATGAGCTGTCCGCGATCGGGGCACGATTCCAGGCGGCGGATGCCACTGCATCGGCGGAGAAGGGCACGACTTGCTGCTACGCGCAGTCCGACAAGTTCTGGGCAGAGGATCCGCAGGGCGTGCGCTGGGAGAGCTTCCATACACATGGAGACGCGACAACGTATTCGTCGACATCATCGGAGGCTGCAGGCACGGCATGTTGCGCACCTGCGGCAGCCAGGCCCGATTCCACTGCCTGCGGCCCCGGTGCTGCAGGCACCTGCTGCTGAATCCGCCATGCGCACATCTCCATGCAACGTGCTGTTTCTGTGCACCGGCAACTCCGCACGCAGCGTGATGGCCGAGGCCATCCTCGATGTGCTGGGCGAGGGGCGTTTCGTGGCACACAGCGCCGGCAGCTTTCCCAGCGGTGCCGTGCAGCCGATCGCTGCCGAACTGGCACGGGCGTTTGGTTGCGAAAAGCCATTGCGCAGCAAAAGCTGGGGCGAATTCGAGCAACCGGGTGCGCCGCTGATCGATATCGTCATCACCGTTTGCGACAACGCCGCAGGTGAAACTTGTCCGATCTGGCCTGGCCGACCAGTCGTGGCGCATTGGGGCGTGCCGGATCCGGTGGGTGTGGAAGGTGCCGAAGAGGCGCGTCGCCGTGCTTTCCAATACGCATGGATGATGCTTCGCCAGCGCATCGAGCTGCTGCTCGCGCTTCCGCTGGAGAAGCTGGATCGCATGGCGATGCAAAACGAACTGCGCGCCATCGGCAAGCCGGGCACTGCCGTTGGGCACTGAGGAGTCGATGAAACCGGCAGCCTCGACGATGGGAGTCTTCACGCGACACCTCAGCTTGTGGGTCGCTCTCTGCATCGTCGCAGGCATCGTGCTGGGTCACTGGTTTCCTGAAGTGTTCACCTCCCTGGCTGGCATCGAGCTTCAGCGGGTCAACCTGCCCGTGGCCGTGCTGATCTGGCTGATGATTGTGCCGATGCTGTTGAAAGTCGACTTCGGCCAACTCGGCGGAGTGCGCGGACAATGGCGCGGCGTGGGCATCACGTTGCTGGTGAACTGGGCGATCAAGCCATTCTCGATGGCGCTGCTCGGCTGGCTTTTCATCCGTCACGTGTTCGCGGCATGGCTGCCGGCAAGCGAGCACGATGCCTACATTGCCGGCCTGATCCTCCTGGCCGCCGCACCTTGCACGGCGATGGTGTTTGTCTGGTCGCGACTGTGCGATGGCGATCCGAATTTCACCCTGGCGCAGGTGGCGTTGAATGACACCATCATGGTTGTGGCGTTCGCACCGATCGTCGGTCTGCTGCTGGGCGTGGCATCGATCCGGGTGCCGTGGGGCACGTTGTTGCTGTCCGTGCTTCTCTACATCGTGCTGCCGGTGATCGTGGCGCAGTGGTGGCGACGACGCATGCTCCATTCCGGCGGGCAACCAGCGCTTGATTCGTGCCTGCATCGCCTCGATCCATGGTCAATGGCTGCGCTGCTGGCGACACTGGTGTTGCTGTTCGGTTTCCAGGGGCAGGCGATTCTCGACCGGCCGTTGATCATCCTGCTGCTCGCCGTGCCCATCGTGATCCAGGTCTATCTCAATGCCGGCATCGCCTACGGCTTGAGCCGCTGGATGAAGGTGCCGCACTGCGTCGCCGGACCGGCCGCCTTGATCGGCGCGAGCAACTTCTTCGAACTTGCGGTTGCAGCGGCCATCAGCATCTACGGCCTGCGTTCGGGCGCGGCGCTGGCGACGGTGGTCGGTGTGCTGGTGGAGGTACCGGTGATGCTCTCGGTGGTGCGCATCGTGCGACGCACCGAACCATGGTTCCGTTACCCGGCATCGCCCATCGCGCCGGAATGATGTTCATGGCATGGCCGCCGATGCAACAATCCGCAC
>JBDTZX010000542.1:0-5885 GCA_040004895.1 Rhodanobacter sp.
ATCGCCACGAAACTGGCCAGCCGCGCCTCCGAGGCGAGCAGGTCGTAGTAGCTGTCGTCGAGCCGGCGCTCGTCGACGTTGTAACCGATCGCCAGCAGGTCGCGCGCGCTGTCGTAGAGAAAGCGGTAATCCATCAGCGCCAGCTCGCCGGCCTGCTGCGCCAGCAGCTCGATCGCCACGATGCGTTCGCGCGCCAGTTCGCGCATGGCCTCGGCACCGGCTTCGGTCGGCCAGCACAACGGCTCGATCCGCGCCAGTTGCAGCAAGGTGGGAATGCCGCTGAAACCACCGTTGTCGTCCGGCGCCGGATCCAGCCGGAAGCGGCTCGCTTCGTCGAGCAGGTCGCTGCATTGGTCGAGCACAGCGTTGATCCAGAACGCCGCCTCGCTGCCGGCCTCGACGTCGATGGCCCGTGCCAGCTCATGCGCATGATCGAGCAGTCGCCGCAGCAGGTCGAGCGCAGCGCTGGCGCCGGGCGGCGGTATTTCCAGCGCCTCTTCCAGTTCGCGCTGCAGCGGACGCAGCAGCACCGCGTCGGTCTCGCCCAACTCGTCACCGAGTACCCCCAGCGTATCCAGCAGGCCCTGCAGCACGCGTGGCTGGAATACCGGTTCGTCGAGCAGGGCCAGCAGGCCGGGACGCAAGGTCAGCAGATGGCCGGCGAGGTTGCCGCTGTCCACCGCGGAGATATACAGCGGTGCCAGCGGCCGCAGCGTCAGCGTGTCGTACCAGTTGTAGAAATGACCGCGGTGGCGCGGCAACTCCTGCATGGTGGCCAGTGTCGCACGGGTCCGTTCGAGCAGCCGGCCGGTGCTGATGAAGCCGAAATCGCCGGCGGCAAGGTTCGCCAGCAGCGCTAGTCCGATGTTTGTCGGCGAGGTGCGATGGGCCACCGCCGGTTGTGGTTTTTCCTGCAGGTTGTCGGGCGGCAGCCAGTGGTCTTCCGGCCCCACGTGGATATCGAAGAAGGCCCAGGTACGCCGCGCCAGCGCGCGCAGAAAACCGCGTTGCGCGTGGCTTGGTGCAAAGGCGCGCGGCACGCGCGGCTGGCTGATCCACCATGCGATCGACGGCGACAGCAGCCACAGCAGCAACAGCGGCGAGGCGAGCAGCAGCACCAGTGGTCGTTGCAGCATCAGCGTCGCCGTGAGCAGCACCGCCAGCAACGGACCGAACCACATCAGCCGCCACATCGCGCCGGCGGTGTTGCTGCTGTGGCGTTCGACATCGCTGGAGGTCTGCCACTGCAGCAGGTTGCGCCCGCTGACCGTGATGCGCCACAGCGTGCGAACGATCGCATCGAGGTTGTACAGCGCCTCGTGCGGCAACCACGCAAGGCCCAGCGCCATGCGCGAAAAATGCTGGCCGGCGGCGCGCATGGCCGCGCGCAGGTGCTGGTCGAGTTGCACCTCGCTGGGCTTCTGCACGAAGTCGATCATGATCGACAGCACAGGCGGGATCAGCACCATCGCCAGCACCGCCAGCATCCACGACAACGCCGGCGACATCACCAGCCAGCCGATGATCAGCAACAGCAGCAGCGAAATCGGCACCAGGCTGCGGCGCAGGTTGTCCAGGATCTTCCAGCGCGACAGCGCGGTCAGCGCGTTGCGACGCCAGCCGTCGTGCTCGGTCGGCGCCCACGGCAACAGCCACGGCAGCAACTGCCAGTCACCGCGGATCCAGCGATGCCTGCGCTTGACGTCCGCGTTGTAGCGCGCGGGATATTCCTCGAACAACTGCACGTCGCTGAGCAGTCCCGCGCGCGCATGGCAGCCCTCGACCAGATCGTGGCTGAGCACGCGGTTTTCCGGAAAGCGCCCGTCCAGGGTCAGCTCGAAGGCATCGATGTCGTAGATGCCCTTGCCAATGAACGAGCCTTCGCGGAAAACATCCTGATAGACGTCCGAAACCATCTGCGTGTACGGATCGATGCCGGCGTCGCTTCCGTACAGCTGCGCATAGCGCGAGCGCGCGGTGCTCGGCAGGCTGATGCCCACGCGCGGCTGCAGGATCGCGTAGCCGCTGACCACGCGCCGGCGCTCGGGGTCGTACACCGCGCGGTTGAGCGGGTGATCGATGGTGGCAACGAACTCCTGCGCCGAATCGCGCGGCAATTCAGTATCGGTATCCAGGGTGATCACGTACTGCACCGGCGGCAGCGCCGTGACATCGCCGACGATCAGCATGAAACGATCGTCGCCACGGCCGCGCAGCAGGGCGTTGAGGTCAGCCAGCTTGCCGCGCTTGCGCTCGTGGCCCATCCAGCATTGTTCGGTGTCGTTCCAGCGACGCGGCCGGTGCAGCAGGAAGAAGCGGTCCGCGCCGACGCTGGAATAGCGGTCGTTGAGTGCCTCGATGCGCCGGCGGGCCAGCCGCAGCATGACCTCGTCGCCGGGCTGCGTCTCACTGTCGGCATCGGTGAAGTCGGTGAGCAGCGCGAAGTGCAGGTGTTCGTTGCGGTTGCCGAGGAATCGCACTTCCAGCGATTCGACCAGGGCGTCGACGTCGTCCGCGCTGGCGATCATGCTGGGAATCGCCACCAGCGTGCGCGCGGTGGCGGGAATCCCGTTGGAGTAGTCCATCCGCGGCAGGCGCTGCGGCATCACCGTCAGCGTGGACATCCAGTTGAGCAGGCTCAGCCCCAGCTGGCTGGCCAGGATCACCGCGGGCACAGCGACCGTCAGCAGTGCCCACAGCGGCAGCACCGCGTGCGTTGCCGCGACGACCAGCGGCTCGGCGAACAGGAAGGTGAGCAACGCCAGCAGGCCGAGATAGATCGGCAAGGGCGCGCGATCGAACCAGCGGCGTACGCGCTCCGCACGTGCCGGGCGAACGCCGAGGCGTCGTTCCAGCGTGCTGCGGCCTTCGTCGATCAGGTAGAAGCCGACGTGCCGATGCAGCGGCGACGGATAGTCGGTCGGCGCCGCTTCCTCGCACAGCGCCACGGCGGCATCGGCGACCTCCGACTCGGTCAGGCGATGGGTGCGCGCCATCGCCTCGATGACGTGGCGGTAGCGATCGCGGGTGGCGAAATCCATGCTGGCGTAGACGTCGGCGGGGTCTTCGCACAGCCGCTGTTCGACCAGGCTGGTGTGCTCGACGAACTGGCGCCAGTCGATGGCCGCGAGCGCGCGCAGGCTGCCGATGCTGTTGCTGATCGAGACCTGGCTGGCCGCCTGCTGCTGCGCTTCGAGCTGCACAAGATGCCCGATGCTCTGACCGGAAACCGATAGCCGCTGCTCGATCCAGCTCAGCGGCAGTGCCAGTGCCGGACTTTGTCCCTGCAGCCGTCGCGCCATCTCCGCCACGAACGGCCCGTTCATCGGCGGGTTCGAACGCGCCATGTCGGCGACCACCAGCACCACGCTGTTCGGATCGCTTTCGGCGGTGGCGGTCATCGTATCGGCCCAGCGCGCGGCCTTGCCGCGATAGCGCCAGTCGGCCAGCACGCGCGCGGCGACGCGACGCAGGTTTTCCAGCAAGGCCAGCCGCAGCATGATCGGGATCGCCCACAGCTCACCCAGCTTGAGCGGCGAGACCGACTGGTAGGCGCTGACGAAACGGCTGAGGTTGGCCGTGCCGACGCGGCCGTCACCATGCGAAATGATTTCCAGCGCGATGTCGTAGACGCGAGGCAGTCCGGTGGACGGTCCGGATTCCAGTCGCGGCAGTTCCCGGCTGTAGCCCTTCGGCAGATGGCGCCGGGCGATCCGGATCTGTTCCTCGATCAGGTAGAAGTT
This sequence comes from Rhodanobacter sp., assembly GCA_040004895.1. Classification (GTDB taxonomy): domain Bacteria; phylum Pseudomonadota; class Gammaproteobacteria; order Xanthomonadales; family Rhodanobacteraceae; genus Rhodanobacter. The sequence continues at coordinate 3,744 of JBDTZX010000542.1, forward strand.
GTCGAGCAGCCATTCCGCTGCCGGCGTGATGCGCCGCTTGCGCCGGGTCGCGCCGGTGAGACGTTCGCAGGCGTGGATCAGCACCGCCTCGTTGTCGTCCAGTCGCGCCAGCAACAAGTTGCTGCTGGATCGCGTGCTGATCCGGTGCTGGGCGGCCAGCGCCTGGCCGTGTCGTTCCATCTGTTCGGCACTGAACAGTTCCGAACGCAGCGCCGGCTCGTGCTCGGGCCGGCTGCGCGCGGCGGCGCGGCGGCGACGGAACGCATGCAGACGCCGCAGCTTGAGTAGAGCGAGGGTACTGCTGATATTCAAGATCGACGTTCCTTCGATGTTCCCGGCGATCCGCAGGAAGCTGACGGACACGCCAACTGCCAATTCCGGGCGTGCCGGTAGTCCGCGAGAATACGCGACAACGTGTGAAGGCGACGCGCTAGGATGTCTGGTCCCCTTGCTGCATGGAGTCGCGCCGTGTCATCGCTGCTGATTCGCGCCGCCGCGCGCACCGATCTTCCCGAGCTGCTTGCGTGGAATGCAGCGATGGCGCTGGAGACCGAGCAGAAAACGCTCGATGCCGGCGTGCTCGAACGCGGTATTGTCGGTGTGTTCGACATGCCGCAACGCGGTTTCTATCTGCTCGCGGAACGCGAAGGGGTGGCCGTCGGCAGCCTGCTGGTGACCTACGAGTGGAGTGACTGGCGTTGCGGCGACTTCTGGTGGATCCAGAGCGTCTACGTGGTACCGGCCGCGCGTCGCGGCGGCGTTTTCCGCGCACTGCACGCGGAAGTCGCGTTGCGCGCGCGCCATGTCGGCGCGGTGGGGCTGCGCCTGTATGTGGAAACAGAAAACCATCGCGCGCAGCAGACCTACGCCGATCTCGGCATGCATCGTTGCCACTACTTCATGTGTGAGCAGTTGCTGTCGCGCTGAGCAGCGAGCGCCGTGTGGCTACAATGGTTCGATGCCGAGCCGTCGCGCAAAATCCGCGGCGGGCATCGGCGCGCCGTACAGGAATCCCTGCAGCTGCGAACAGCCGGCGGTGCGCAGAAACTCGCCCTGCTCGTTCGTCTCCACGCCTTCGGCGATCACTTCCTTGTTGAGGCTGCGCGCCATCGCGATGATCGCGCGAGTGATCATCGCGGTGTCGTGATCGTTGGGCAGGTCGCGCACGAACGCGCGATCGATCTTCAGCGCGTCGATCGGAAAATGCTTGAGGTACGACAGGCTGCAGTAGCCGGTGCCGAAATCGTCCAGCGACAGCCGCACACCGCGCTGCTTGATCCGCCGCAGCAGGCCGGTGGTGGCGTCACCCGACATCACCATGCGTTCGGTCAGTTCCAGTTCGAGCAAGCCCGCTTCGAGCCCGCTTTCGGCCAGCACGTCGTCGAGCCAGGTGTAGAAATCCGCATGCTCGAACTGCACCGGTGAAACATTCACCGAGACCGGAATCGATCGACCGGCCTGTTGCCAAAGTCGTGCCTGCCGGCATGCCTGGCGCAGTACCCAGGCGCCGATCGGCAGGATCAGTCCGCTGTCTTCGGCGACCGGGATGAACTGGTCTGGCAAATACAGTTCGATCCCGTTCGCGTGCCAGCGCAGCAAGGCTTCGGCGCCGACGATCTCGCCACTGACGGCGTCGACCTTGGGCTGGTAATAAAGGCTCAGCTCGTGCCGTGACAGTGCCTGTCGCAACGCCGTCTCGATGCGTCGTTTCGCCAATGCGCGCTCGTTCATCGACGCGGTGAAGAAGCGGTAGCCATGCTGGCCCTGCGCCTTGGCCGCCACCAGCGCGGTTTCCGCATGCTGCAGCAGGCTTTCCGGTTCACTGGCGTCGTCGGGATACACGCTGACACCGATGCTGACGCGCAGTGCCAGTTCGGGAAGATCGGTCACCCGCAGCTGCTCGCACTGGGTGATCAGGATCTGGCAGCGACTGGCCGCATCGCCCACGTTCTCCAGGTGCGGCAGGACCACCACGAACTCGTCGCCGCCGTAGCGGCTGAGCAATTCGTCGCCGGTCAGCGAGCGTCGGATCTGGATGGCCAGTGCCCGCAGCACGCGGTCCCCATCGGCCTGGCCGTAGAGCTCGTTGACCTGCTTGAAGTTGTCGATATCGATATGCAGCAGTGCCGCATGCTGATGGCG
>JBDTZX010000481.1:0-5880 GCA_040004895.1 Rhodanobacter sp.
CACCTGACCGCCTGGCGTTCGGTGCCGTCCCGGGCTTACCTTTGTGGCGCAGCCGATGGTGCGGCCACGCCTGCGCACGCTTCAACACGACCGAGTAGCAGGTCGCGCTCGCGGACATTCTGCGTAAGTGAAGCCGCCCGCTGGAACTCGATGCGCGCCTCGTCAAGGCGTCCGAGCTTGAACAGGAAATCACCCCGCACTGTCGGCATGAGGTGATAGTTCTGCAACGCGTGTTCGTCGATCAGGGTATCAACGATCGCGAGTCCAGCGGCCGGCCCGGATGCCATCGACACGGCAACGGCACGGTTGAGCTCGACGATCGGCGAGGGTGCGAGCTTTGCGAGTGTTGCGTAGAGTGATGCGATGTGCGGCCAATCGGTGGCTTCCGCCGTCAGCGCACGCGCATGGCAGGCGGCAATGGCCGCCTGCAACGCGTAGCTGCCGAGCGCACCACCGAGTTTTTCCGCGCGTTCGAGCGCAAGCAATCCACGCTGGATCAGCAGCCGATCCCAGCGCGCGCGGTTCTGTTCGAGCAGCAGGATCGGTGCGCCATGGTTGTCAACGCGCGCGCGCGAACGCGATGCCTGGATCTCCATCAGCGCGACCAGCCCGTGCACTTCAGGCTCGCGCGGCATCAGGCCGACCAGCACGCGACCGAGGCGCAAGGCGTCTTCGCACAGCGCGGGGCGCATCCAGTCGTCGCCCGCGGTGGCCGAATAGCCTTCGTTGAAGACCAGGTAGATCACTCCGAGCACCGATGAAAGCCGCTCGACCAGCTCCTCCGCGCGCGGCACCTCGAATGGCACGTCGGCCTTGGCCAGGCTGCGCTTGGCGCGAACGATGCGCTGCGCGATGGTCGGCTCGGGCACCAGGAAGGCACGCGCGATTTCCTCGGTGGTCAGGCCACCCAGCAAACGCAGCGTCAGCGCCACGCGTGCCTCGACCGAAAGCAGCGGATGGCACGCGGTGAACATCAGCCGCAACAGATCGTCGCCAATCGGATCATCCAGAGCAGCTTCGACCTTCGACACGGCATCGTCCTGCTGGCCTTCCAGCTCATGCATCAACTCGACGTGCTTGCGTTCGAGCAGCTTGCTGCGGCGCAGGCGATCGATGGCGCGATGTTTCGCAGTGGTCATCAGCCATGCGCCGGGGTTGTCCGGCACGCCCGACGTTGGCCATTGTTCGAGCGCCACCACCAGCGCGTCCTGCGCCAGTTCCTCGGCCAGCCCGACATCGCGCAGCATGCGCGCGAGGCCGGCGATGAGTCTGGCAGATTCGATCCGCCAGACAGCGTCGATGGCGCGGTGGGTATCGGTCACGGTCATGGCGACCGATCACATCATCTGCAACACGCCAGCGCAAGCGCCAATCGCGCCATTTTTCGTGCGCCACTCCAATGTGGGCCAGACCAGCTTCGAAGACGCTGACGATCAGGATGGCGACAACGAGCGCGACATTCTCGAACATGAAGGTTCCCGTGCGGGAAGATCGCACGACGAAGTGTCACGCATCGCCGTGCGATCTTCAGCGTGATCAGGCAGCCTGCTCGCGGTTCTCGAAGTTGATCATCCACGACACCCCGAACTGGTCGACCAGCATGGCGAACTGCTCGGCCCAGAAGGTCTTCTGCAACGGCATTGTCACGGAGCCGTTTTCCTTCAGCGCGTTGTAGAGACGTTCGGCCTCCGCTGCGGTATCGATGGCGATCGAGATCGAGCAACCCCGGATGCCGTCGTACGGCATGCTGGGATGATTGTCGGAGGCCATCAGTGCCTGGTCGCCCACTTCCAACCGCACGTGCATGACCTGTTCGAGACACTCGGCAGGCATGTCCCCGCTATCTGGCGCGTCCTTGAAACGCATCAGCATGACGATCTTTCCACCCAGACACTTCGCGTAAAAGTTGAACGCCGCTTCGGCGTGGCCCTTGAAGATGAGATAGCTGTTCAGTTGCATGGTCGCTCCTTGTGTTTGGGAAATGTGGATCAATAAACGAGCTGTGCTCAGTTCCTGTTTGCCATCTGCGCGCGCAACCGCTCTTCCTGTTCGCGCAGTTCGGGGGTGAATTCGGCGCCGAAATCTTCGGCCTCGAACACCTGGCGGACCTCGATCTCGCAGTCGCCCTCGAACGGATTCGGGCAACGCCTGACCCACTCGATCGCTTCGGCCATCGATTTCACCTGCCACAGCCAGAAGCCGGCCACCAGTTCTTTGATCTCGGCGAACGGGCCGTCGACAACGCTGCGGCTGCTGCCGGAAAATTTCACCCGGGCACCTTTCGCGCTCGCCTGCAGACCTTCGCCTGCCAGCATGATGCCGGCCTTGACCAGTTCCTCGTTGAATCTGCCCATGTCGGCCAGCAACTGTTCGCTGGGCATCACGCCAGCCTCGGAATCCGCCGTTGCCTTGACCATCACCATGACGCGCATTGTCGTTCTCCTGCTCTGCTGAATCTTGATCCGGGATCATCAGTCCGGGGTGGTTGCACGACACCCAACAGCCCTGCTCTGTCAAAACGACGAATCGACCCTGCCGAAATCGACAACCTTGTATCGATTTTCGAAAATTCTCAGGTTGTGGGACAGCGGCTCGCTATGCTGTGCTTCCTGCAGCAGCGACCCATCCAGAGCCGGCATCCATGAAGGAAACCCCAGGCGGGCTGATCGTCCATCGCGGCAGCCGCACCGAGCGGCTGGCCGACGAGCTGGCGCAGCAGCTGGAAGCGCAGCGACCGGCCAATCCACTGGCCGCGCAAACCGTGGTGGTGGCGCATCCGGGGCTGCAGCGCTGGCTGCTCGGCCGTTTCGCGCAACGAGCCGGGCCCGAAGGCGCGCACGGCATTGCCGCCAACTACGACATGATCCTGCCATGGCAGTGGTTCGAACGCACCGCGCGCCGCAACCTTGGCGACGAGGCGCTGATCGGTGGCGCGTACCGGCATGAGGTATTGCGCTGGCGCCTGCTGCTGGCACTGCCGACGCTGAAGACGCCGGAGATCGACCACTACCTGCACGGTGACGATGCCGCGCGTCGCAGCTTCCAGCTCGCCGAGCATCTGGCCGGGCTCTACACCCAGTACCTGATTTATCGCCCCGACTGGATCCTCGATTGGGAACACCATCCGTCGCGACACAGCCATGACTGGCAGGCGGTGCTTTGGCGGCAACTGCAGATGTCGATCAGGCGGCCGCATCGTGCCCAGCGCAGCGCCGCATTGCTGGACGCATTGCGCCGTAACGATCCGCCGGGCGGCGAGTTGCCGCTGCACGTGTTCGGCGTCAGTCATCTGCCGCCCGATGTGCTCGCCGCGCTGCAGGCGTATGCCTTGCACACGCCGGTGCATCTGTACTTTCCCGATCCCTGTCGCGAGCACTGGGTGTACCTGCGCAGCCGGCGTTTCCTGCTGGCGCGCGCGGACGATCCAGACGCACTTTATTTCGAAGTCGGCCACCCGCTGCTGGTCGCGCTGGGTCGCATCGCGCAGGATTTCTGCCTGACTCTGGACGAGGCTGAAGCCGTCGATGAGCGCGATCCGCTCGACGATGCCGAGCCGTTGCCCGGCGAAACCTCGTTGCTGGCGCAACTGCAAGGCAGCATCCGCTGTCTTGAGCCGACGCTGGTCGGCGCATCGGTGCGTGCGCAGCTTGAAACCATAGACCCGGCAGCGGACAAGCAGGCCGCAGATGAGCAGGCTGCAGAAATCCTGCTGCCGCACCGCGACGACGCCAGCCTGCGCGTGCATGCCTGCCATACCCGCCTGCGTGAACTGGAAGTGCTGAAGAACGCCCTGCTGCGCTGCCTGGCCGACGATCCCACGCTGCAGCATCGAGACATCGTGGTGATGGCGCCGGACATCAGCGCGTATGCACCCTATCTCGCCGCGGTGTTCGGCGAGCCGGCGCAATACCGTGTGGATCCGCTGCATGTTCCCTGGCATCTGGCGGACGTCGGCTTGTCGCGCGCGCATCCGCTGATGAGTGCGTTTGCGCAGGTGCTCGATCTTGCCGAAAGCCGTTTCACGGTCAGTGAAGTGCTGGATTTTCTCGACGTGCCGGCGGTGTCGCGATGCTTCGCGATCGACAGCAGCGGCCGCGAGGCGCTGGAGCGCTGGTTGCGACGCGCGCATGTGGCGTGGGGTCTGGACGCACCGATGAAGGCGCAGGTCGGGGCCGCCGCCATCGATGCAAATTCCTGGCAGTTCGGTTTCGACCGCATGTATGCCGGGCTGATCGTCGGTGAAAACCCAGATGGCGAACTGTTCGACGGCATTCTTCCGCTGCCGGGTGTGTCCGGCAACGCGGTGGAAGCGCTGGGCCAGTTCGACCGGATGCTCGGCGAATTGCGCCGTGCGCGCGACGAATTTTCCAGTCCGCGGCCACTGGCTGCGTGGAGCCAGTGGCTGCTCGAACTGATCGATGCGCTGTTCCGCACCGACCCGCGCGACGAGGCAGAAAACAACGCACTCGATGCATTGCGCCGCCTTGCTGCCGGGCTCGGTGCACAGGCCACCGAAGTTGGTATCCACACACCGCTGCCATGGAGCGTGGTGCGCGAGGCGATACGCGGGGCCCTCGCTGCGGTGCCCGAACGGCAGGCGTTCCTGCTCGGCGGCGTGACCTTCTGCGGACTGGTACCACAGCGCTCGATTCCGTTCCGCGTGGTCTGCCTGATCGGCATGAACGAAGGCGAGTTTCCGCGACCGGGCGGTGACGCCGGCCTCAACCGGATTCTCGCCCAGCCACGCCGCGGCGATCGCGACACCCGCAGCGAGGATCGCTACCTGTTTCTGGAAGCGATGATGTCGGCGCGCGACGTGCTGCACATCAGCTTCATTGGCGAAGGCGTGCGTGACGGCAAACCGCGCAATCCGGCTGCGCCGCTGGCCGACCTGCTGCAGTTCCTCGACGAACAGCACGGCGTCGCGCAGGACCCGGAGATCATCCGGCCATGGTTGATGAAGCATCCGCTGCAACCGTTCGATGCGCGCTACTACGAGCGGGATGCACAGGGTCGGCCGAAACACGATCCGTGGCTGTTTTCCTATGACCCGGCCTTTGTTGAGCGGCCTGCGGCCAGCGAAGAACCGCGCTTCCTCGTCGATGTCCCCAGGACCGTCGACGGCGCAGCTGCGGCGCACAGCGAGGTTTCGCTGGCTGCGCTCAAGCGGTACTGGCGCGATCCGGTCAAGGACGCGCTGCTGCGCAACCATGGCATCAGTCTGGAAGCGCTCGACCAGCAGGGCTGGCCCGATCGCGAGCCGCTGGAGCCGCGACTCGAGCGCATCGAACGCGTCGATCACCGCCTGCTGTTCGAGGCATTCGCCGCAGGTCTCGATCAGTTGCCAGCCGATCCACCGGCGTGGCTGAGCCACTCGGGCATGCTGGCCGGTGGTGCGATCGGTGCGCAGGCGTATGCAAGCTTGCGTGAATCCTCGCGCAGCCTGCTTGGCCTGGCGCAGGAGTGGTTCGCCGCCGGCCCGGCAGCATCTGTGGCGCAGGTGGTCGAACTCGACCTTGGCGATGGCGTGCGGTTGACCGGCGTGGTCGACCGGGTCTTTCGCACCGTCAACGGCAAGCTGCTGTTGTTCGATGTGAAACCTGCAGGGGCTGCCGGTTTCAGGGAGCTTCTGGCCTTCTATATCGACTGGGTCGCCTTGCGTCTTGCACGGCTGGAAAACCTGCACGGGACTTTTCTGGAACATCCGTCGGGCATCAAGTCGGCTCGCCCATCGCGGCTGGTCGAGATCATCTGTGGCCAGGACCTGGCGAAATTGCGCAGCGGGCTGCGGCGACTGGTCGACGTCTTCCTGGCCGCGGACCGGCAGCCGCTGCTGCTGTTTCCGCAAACTGCGCTGGCCTATGCCGCCAGCCCGTCCGA
>JBDTZX010000354.1:0-1771 GCA_040004895.1 Rhodanobacter sp.
GCACCAGCCGGTTCTGCGCCAGCGGGCCGGCGGCGCTATCGAAGATCGAGTGCGGTACCGGCTTGAACGCAACCACGATTTCGGACACGCGATCGGGCAGGCGCTTGCCGGTGCGCAGGTAGAACGGAACGCCGGCCCAGCGCCAGTTGGCGATCTCCGCCTTCAACGCGACGAAGGTTTCGGTATTGGATTTTGGATTGCCCAGCTCGTCCAGATAGCCGGGCACGCTGGCGCCTTCGGCGACGCCCGCGCGGTACTGCCCGCGCACGGTGAGCTGCGCGGCATTGCTGTCGTCGATCGTCTTCAGCGAATGCAGCACCTTGAGCTTCTCGTCGCGCACTGCATCCGGCGCCAGCGACGACGGCGGTTCCATCGCCACCATGCACAGCAGTTGCAACATGTGGTTTTGCACCATGTCGCGCAGCGCGCCGGCACGGTCGTAGTACGCACTGCGATTGCCGGTGCCGAGCGTTTCGGCCACGGTGATCTGCACGTGGTCGATGTGACTGTTGTTCCACAGCGGCTCGAACAGCGCATTGCCAAAGCGTAGTGCCAGCAGGTTCTGTACCGTCTCCTTGCCGAGGTAGTGATCGATGCGGAAGGTCTGCGATTCGTCGAACACCCTGCCGACCGCGTCGTTGATCTGGTTGGCGCTGGCGAGGTCGCGGCCGATCGGCTTTTCCAGCACCACCCGCGACTTGCCTTCGTTGAGCTGGTAGTGGCCCAGACGCCCGCAGATGTCGACAAACAATTCCGGCGAGGTGGACAGATAGAACACGCGCACATGCTCGGGATAGGTGCCGATCAGCTCGGCGAAATCGCCCCAGCCTTCGTCCTTGCGCGCATCCAGCGATCGATAGAAGACCCGTTGCAGGAACGCGTCGAGTTTCGCCGCATCGCCGGCAGCGGCCAGCGAGGCACGCAACTGCGTGCGGTAGCCGTCGTCGTCGAGCGCCTCGCGGGCGATTCCGATGATGCGGCTGTCGGCGGGGATCTGGCCGTCGACGAAGCGATGAAACATGGCGGGCAGCAACTTGCGCAGGGCGAGATCGCCGGTGCCGCCGAAAATGACCAGGTCGAACGCCTCGACCGTTTGGGAAGTAGCTGTCACGCACGCACCTCGAGACGATGCCGGAAGACGGGCAGCGGCCTGATGGCAGGTTGCCCGGGGTGACGAGCATAGTACCAGTGAAATACCAGATGGGCCACTCCCTGCATGCGAATTCATCGAGCCGGTTGATCTGATTGTTGAGCAGGCTGAAGTTGCTCCGTATTTCCCTAGTGGACGCAGCGGGCTTGCGCAAAGTGGTTTGCCATTGGTATCTTTGGCGGATGGAAACTGCCTTGGCCAACGAATATCGCCGTATTTGCCATGATCCGGCCACGCATCAGCCGTTGGCCTACCTGCGCCTGCGCCGGGCGATCCGCAATGTGGTCGAGCATCGCGACATCGAACCGGGCCAGGCGCTGCCCAGCGAACGCGACCTGTCGCATGCGCTGAAGCTGTCGCGGGTGACCGTGCGCAAGGCAATTGCCGGGCTGGTCGAGGAAGGCATCCTGACCCAGCGTCACGGCGCCGGCACCTTCATCGCCGAACGCATCGTCAAGCCGATGTCACGGCTGACCAGTTTCACCGAAGACCTGCACGAGCGCGGCCTGCACCCGCGCTCGGAATTCTTCGAACGCGGCATCGGTGAAGTGACGCCGGAAGAATCGATGGCGCTGAACCTGTCGCCCGGATCGCTGGTGGTGCGCCTGCATCGCGTGCGCT
>JBDTZX010000087.1:0-1771 GCA_040004895.1 Rhodanobacter sp.
GCGTTGTCGATGCCGTGGACGCACGCCGCCTTGAGCAGCAACGAGATATGGCAAGAGAAGGCGTATTTACCCGGCATGTCGGCCATCGCCATCGGTGTGCTTGGCGCACTGCTGGCATCGCATTGGCGGTTGCCATCGCGGCGCACCAGCATCCTGCTGGGATGGTTGGGCGCCATCGGTCTGGTCGCGGCGACGATCGACGGCGCGGTGATGTGGCACCTGCTTCGCGACGGTTACCTGATGCTGCTGGCAGTGTCGGCGTTGTGTCTGCTGCTGGCTTGCGAGCTGCGCCAGCACTACGGTGCCTGGAAGGCGTGGCACGGCCTCGGCTGGCTGCGATCATGGGGTCGGCTCAGCTACGAGATTTATCTCAGCCACATGTTCGTGGTGTTTGCGGTGGTGCGGCTTTTCCGGATGGCTGGCGGCGATCCGCGCTGGGGTTTCCTGTGGTATCTGCTGGCGTTGCCATTGTGCTGGTTGCTGGGTGCCGTGGTGGAGCGCTGGCTATCGACACCCTGCGAGCGCTGGCTGCGCCGCCAACTGACAAAACCAATTCACATCAAGCCGGCGGAAGCGCATTCAACAACGGCTGAACTCCCGGTAGCGTAAGCTGCACAAGGACGGCTATGCGCCCGGGAGAAGTTCGGTGAAGAAAGAAGATGAAACGCATATGCAGATCGTGTCTGCGGATATCAGTTCGGAATCGCTCACCGGCATGGTGATCTTTCGCCCGCACTGCATATCCCGTGCGGGTCGCAATGTGGCTGAAAGCAAGACGGGAAACTGGTACGCACTGCGGCCAGCCGAAGTGCGCAGCTTCGCACGCGCACTGCTGGATGCGGCCGACGCGCTCGATCTGAAGGCGAAGATGCTGCAGGCAACCAAGATGGCGGCAGGCTGACGGATGGTGCGCGCGTGATCGGCGCGCATCGCATTCAGCCGTGCCGATACCGGTTGATCATGCCGCGCAACGCCAGCGTTGCGATGCGGGCGGCGCCGGCAAAATTCTCGTCGTTGCCTGCATAGAGAATCGCGCGTGAGGAGCTGATCATCAGCCCGTTCCCGTCGACCGTGCGGCCGTTGCGTACGACCGCTTCCACATCGCCGCCCTGCGCGCCGATGCCGGGCACCAGCAAAGGCATATCACCGACCAGCATGCGCACTTCGGCCAGCTGCTCCGGCCAGGTGGCACCGGCGACCAGCGCGCAGTTGCCGTGGCTGTTCCAGTCTCGCGCGATGAGCTGCGCCACATGCTGGTACAGCGGCTTGCCGCCGACGTCGAGATCCTGCAGGTCGGCCGCGCCCGGGTTGGAGGTATGGCAGAGCAGAATCACACCCTTGTCGGCGCGATCGAGGAACGGTTGCACCGAGTCACGGCCGAGGTACGGACTCAGCGTCACCGCGTCGGCGCCATAGCGGTCGAACGCTTCGGTGACGTAATGCTGCGCGGTGCTGCCAATGTCGCCGCGCTTGGCGTCGAGAATCACCGGCACGCCCGGATGCCTGTCATGGATGTGCGCGATCAACCGTTCCAGCGCGTCCTCGGCCCGCAGCGCGGCGAAGTGCGCGATCTGTGGCTTGTAGGCACAGACCAGGTCGGCGGTGGCATCGACGATGTCACTGCAGAACTTGAATACCGCGTCGGGCGTGTCACGCAGGTGTGCGGGAAATTTCGCCGGTTCCGGATCGATGCCGACGCAGACCAGCGAGTCGTGATCTTTCCAGGCCTGCTGCAGTGACTGCATGAAGTTCATTGAGATCTCCGTGTGCC
>JBDTZX010000448.1:0-5870 GCA_040004895.1 Rhodanobacter sp.
CGAACGAGGGACGAATAACGCTTGAAAATCCTAGAGGGATGTTCAGGTTCACTTACCGACAGGCGCGGGCGGTTAACGCCGACGCGCCGCAGCGATCGGGAATGCTGCTGCAGAGGCTTGCTTACGCCGACACTCAGACGATGGCCAGACAACCCCGCCTCGACCTTCCCGGCTTGCCGCAGCACGTTGTCCAGCGCGGCAATAATCGCCTACCTTGCTTTCTCGATGATGCCGATCGGCATCGTTACCTGACGCTGCTGGGCGAGGCATTGATCGACACCGGCTGCAAGCTGCACGCCTACGCGTTGATGGACAATCACGTTCACTTGCTCGCCACGCCGCCAGAGATCGGCGCACTTGCTCGCCTCATGCAAAAACTTGGACGCGGCTACGTCGGCCAGTTCAACGCACGTCACCGGCGTACGGGAACATTGTGGGAGGGACGCTACAAGGCCAACCTGGTCGACAGCAGTAGCTATGTGTTGCACTGCCACCGCTATATCGAACTGAATCCCGTACGCGCACGCATGACCGATGACCCACTCGCATACCCGTGGTCAAGCTGCGCCACTCACTGCGGCCTTCGCCAAGCAGCCATTCTCTCGCCGCATCCGGAATACACCGCGCTCGCTTCGACACCGGAAGCACGCGCCGAGGCCTACCGCCAGCTTTTGCACCAAGCCCTGTCCGACGAAGACCTGACAGCCATCCGGACCTACCTTCAACAACAACGAGCGCTAGGTCGGGACGACTTCCGCGCGATGGTCGAAGCAAAAACCCAACGCTTCGCCGACGTGAGGCCCGCGCACCGGCCGCCACACAAAGATTCAAACGGTTGTAAGTGAACCTGACCCTGAGGTTTCCTAGTGAAGCGCCGGTGGCGCATGCAGAAAGGCGCGCCAAGCGATCAACAGGTTTTTGGCATTGACCGATCCTAGGCCGGTGGCAAAGCTCCAGCCCGGCTGCGCTCCGTACGCTTTGTTATCCACGTTGTAGTGCGTGGGGTTTGCATCAACGGTGCTGAGTCCGAATCGGTGGGTGTAACCATTGCCGGCGTCGTAGATGTCGTAGAAGTAGCAATGCAGGATGCTGAAATCAGACGGGAAGTCATCACATTGAGTGGAGGTAGAGCCACGCGTGATGTCGTGGAAGATGCAATTGTCGGTTCCGCTGGTGCCGTTGTTAGCGTTGCACAGGGCAAGGCTGGGTGGCGCTGGACCCGTGGCACCGCCGTATTCGGTAGCCGCGATCGCGTACAGGGTGGGGGCTGCATTTCCCTGATCCAGCGGGAGCCCGCGTGCGGCTAGTCCCTGATTAATCAGCGCCTGGATGCCGGCAAACATCGACGAGGAAAGGCCGGTTCCGCCGATCACGGCGGCTTGCCCGATTCCACCTGCCGTGCATGGGCTGGCCGCCGTGCAAGTCATCGTTGCAGTGATGATGCCTGGTCCGGCCGAGCCGGCAAAAAGGGAAACGTCGGGAATGTCGCGCGATGAATCATTCCCCGCGTTGAATACAAGATGCTGCCACGACGGTTTGCTTTCGGGGCCCGAACCACCACCGCCTGCACCGACGTTGAAATATGGAAATTGCGGGTTGTAGGGCGGATAGCCAGGCACACTTCCATTCAGTAAAGCCTTGCAGAAGTCCACTGCGCTTGAATACCCAAAGGACTTGGCCAGCACACCATTTCCGCAGGACTGGTTCCAGGCCATTTCCGGAACGTACGACAGAGCCGATCCACCCACCGCGCTGGGCGTGGCAAGAAAGTATTTGGCAGTGGTGCCATCGACGGTGTCGGCCAGATCGGTTCCACCCACGGCGGTGACGTGTGCCGAAGTTGCCAAAGCGTTCACGTCGAGCGTTCGCGGGTCACTGAACTGGTCAACATTCTGGTTGCTGCTTCTTGCATCGGTACCACGGTTGCCGGTCGCCACGAACACCGAAATGCCCTCCAGATCTGCCTGGAGCCACAATTGATCGATGAAGATAAAACTGTCACTGTCGATATACCTTTGGCTGAGCCCGGCGCTGGCACTGATGATGTCGGGTCTGGAAGTTCCGTTGACGAGGTTGCTGGCGGCAAGAAAGACGCCGCCAAAGGCATTGGAGGTGGACGGGTTGTGCTCGCTGTCCGTATCGGAACAGCTGGCCACTACCAGATGTGCTCCCGGTGCAATCGCTGTGACCCATTCCGCATCCCTGACGGTCTCGGGTGCATCGAAGCTTGCGCCGAAGATCGCATTGGGGTCGTAGCAATTGGTGGGGCCGTTCGTCGGTGCCGGATTCAGCTGAGTGAAGCTGCCACCATACCGGGCGAGATTGAACACGTCGACGAAGTTTTGCCAGTCGCCCTCGGCCATGTCGCGGCTCTCCACCACCGCGATGGTGACGCCAGTACCCACGACGAGGTTGTTTCGGATGGGGCGGATTCCGTACATCGTGACGATGTCATTGGGCACCAGCGCCCTGATCGGGGTATACACGCTGGGTACGGGCACGGCGTCACCGGACGGTCCACGACGTGCTGAGATCTGGCTGCTCATGGCGCGCATCACGAACGACTTTCCGGCTGCGTCCCTGTGCACCGTCAGCGGTTTCCCTTCCAGCGGCGTGGCATGCAGGTCATTCAGACCCATGACGCCAGCAATGACCTCGGATAGTGCGGCCGGCACGGCAATGTCGCCGCTGTTTGCCCGATGCGTTTCACCTGCCAGCGTATAGAGGCCTTCGCGCGTGTGAAAGGCCCGGTTCACATTTTTTACGCTTCCGCTGAAGTCGATCTGCAACTTGCTCGGATAAATGGTGTTGACACTGAGACCTTCCGACTTCAACCACGAAACCACCGCGGCAAGATCGCTGTCGGCGACGCCGAACGCGTTACCAAACTGCCGCGGCGTGAGCCAGCGACGAAACATCGGCGACTGCGGATCGTGCTGTTGCGCGCTCAAGGTCTCCAGCGCTGCCCGACTTGCTGCGCCTGGTTTGAGCACCAGTTGCAGGTGATTGAGGTAGAACGAATCGGCCACCGCTGCGGATGGCCGGACTATCGTGGTGAACGTCGGATGGGTTCGGGCGATTGTCGACAGCACATCGCTGCGAACGGTTTGAGTGACGCGTGGCAAACGACCCTGCGCGGGTGCAGCGAACGCAGCGGCCGAATCCGTTGCATGCACCCCGACCGGCGCGAAGGCCAGCGCTGCTGCGATGCTGGCACCGAGGAAACGTACCATTCCGTTCATGACATTCACTCCCGTATTTATTTTGGTGCAGACCGCCAGCTGGCATCCTGCATTGCGGATCTGCAGCGATGATGCCACTGCACATCTTCGAACGCGACGGCTGAAGAGTCATGCGGGGAATTGACTCACGCAGATGAACAGGCTTCATGGACACTTGGTCAATCCCCGGATTGATCCAGTCCAGTAAGCCGCGTGCGCTCAGATGACGGTTTTTTTGCGCGCAGCCCGCGTTTTCCGCAGGCGTCGCGGCGAGGGCTTCACACGATGACAGCGAAATCGTGCTGGATCTTGCGGTGCCGGAGTCGTTACAGCACGAGCTCTGTGAGTATCATTCGACCGCCGGCTGGCGCAGCGCCTTTGGCAGGCTGGATCGAGACGAACTCGAAGCAGCGGATCGCGGCAAAGGGGTCGGTCAAAGGGGTCAGGTTGGATCGATCCCGATTTTTCGGACAGGTTAATTAAGCAACAGTCATCGCCTCGAACTGAACTGGCGACTGATAGGCCAGGCCGCTGTGCAGGTGTTGGCGGTTGTAGAAGACATCGATGTACTCGAACACTTTACTGCGTGCCTGCTCGCGGCTGACGAAGCGTTCATGGTGCGTGAGTTCTTGTTTGAGCGAGGCGAAGAAGCTTTCCATCATCGCGTTGTCGTAGGCATGCCCTTGCGGCTCATGCTCGCAAGAAGGCCGGCCGTCTGCAATTGATGCTGGTAGGCCTTGCTGGTGTATTGAACGCCTTGATCGCTGTGATGGATGGCACCTTTCTGCGGTGTTCGATGGGCCAATGCCATGGTGAGCGCCGTGCTAGCCAGCGGCTGGTCCGCACGATCACCCATCGCCCAGCCAACGATACGCCGCGAGTACATGTCGAGCACCGCCGCCAGGTAAAGCCAGCCTTGCTGGGTGGGCACGTAGGTGATGTCGGCGACCCACACTTGGTTAGGAGCGGCGCTGAAGAAGGGCCATGCCAGCCGATTGGGGGCAGCGGGCACGCGCTGGTACGTGCCGCGCCGATGCACGTAGCGACGGCGGCGCTTGGTCTGAATCAGGTGTGCTTGGCGTAGGCGCTGAACGCAGTTGACGCTGCAGCGCTCCCCTTTCATCACGCAGAGCGTATCGCGACTGGGGCTTTGGCCTGTGCTTCCTGCACCTGCGCAATGTCAAGGGTTTCGGCTGGAATCACAAGCGGGTCTATCGCATCTATCGGGAGCTGGAATTGAACCTACGGATCAAGGCCAGGAAGCGCCTCGTGCGCGAGCGGCCCGAGCCGCTGGCGGTGCCCGAGTCGATCAACCAGGTCTGGTCGATGGACTTCATGCACGACCAGCTCAGCGACGGGCGCAGCTTCCGGCTATTCAATGTGCTGGACGACTTCAACCGCAAAGAACTGGGGATCGAGGTCGACCTGTCGCTTCCCTCGCACGCGTGATCCGGGCGCTGGAGCAGGTCATCGAATGGCGCGGTAAGCCGCGTGCGATCCGCTGCGACAACGGGCCGGAATACATCAGTGGCGTCCTGCTGACTTGGGCAGAGCAACAGGGCATCCGGATCGAGCACATCCAGCCAGGCAAGCCGCAGCAGAACGCCTACGTTGAGCGTTACAACCGGACCGTGCGTTACGCCTGGCTCGCCCGAACCCTGTTTGATTCGATCGAGCAGGTGCAGAACGTGGCCACTCGTTGGCTATGGACATACAACCATGAGCGCCCGAACATGGCACTCGGCGGCATCACGCCGATGCAAAAACTGATGCTCGCCACTTAGCTCCACTTTTGCCGTCAGTTAAAAGTGGGGGGGGGATTACCCTATGAGCTTGATATGCGCACGGTGATTTTCAGTGGGATCATTGGTGAAATCGGGGAGTCCGGCCGGTATAAGGGCGGACTTTCGTTCACCTTGGGGGAACCACCCGTGGCGTTCTACTCGCCGGGAAACGCAGGAGGCGCCCTTTTCAGCCCAGGCGACCATGTTGCGATTGCTGCCAGGCGCACCTTCGTGCCGGGTGCGCAGTATGTAGCGCTGGCATACAAGAATTGGGGAACCAAGGGCTCCGCCCAGAGCATCGGGACCACCTGGCCATCGCTCTGCCTCGGGATCGGGGCAATTGGCGCCTACATTATCTATCAAGGTGCACTGAAAGATCCGATGGGTCGCGAAGTTTTCCTGCCGATGCTGGCTGTGGGAATCTTTGGTGTCTTCAGGCTAGTCACCATCCTCCGCGCCACGCGCATCCTTGACAGGACGTCGATGCCCTCCACCATGCGATTGAGCAGACTGTGATGCATCAAAGCAGATCACCGATTATCCCTGACACCTTTCCTCGCAGGATGCTACCAAGCTAGACCTGACCCTCAGGTTTCTCCTTCGCCGGCGTCAGGCCTGCGCATCGACCATCCCGTGGCGATTAAAACGGTTGTAAGTGAACCTGACCCTGAGGTTTGCATCGAGGTTTGCATCAACCGGATCGCTTCGCGCTTGAACTCGGCAGTGAATCGCTGACGCTTTTCCATCGCACACCTCCATCCGAGGATTGTCCTCGTTTTATGGTGTCCGATAAATCAGGGGTGATCCACTCTGACCCGAATGGCACTGACTTAAGCGTCATGGATGTCCATGAAGCCGCAGTTCT
>JBDTZX010000209.1:0-5857 GCA_040004895.1 Rhodanobacter sp.
TGATCTCGCTGTACTGCGCCGGGCGCACCGGATGCGCCAGCGGGCCGGCGTCTTCGGGGAACTGCGCACGACGCAGCAGCGCTACGTCCTCGATGCGTTTCAGCGGCGCGGAATTCATGTCGGCCGAAAAACTCTGCTCGCGAAATACCGTCAGACCTTCCTTCAGCGAGAGCTGGAACCAGTCGCGACAGGTCACCCGGTTGCCGCTCCAGTTGTGCAGGTATTCGTGCGCCACCACCGCCTCGACATGGCGATATTCGTCGTCGGTGGAGCTGTCCGGATCGGCCAGCAGGAATTTCGCATTGAAGATGTTGAGGCCCTTGTTCTCCATCGCGCCCATGTTGAAATCGTGCGTGGCGACGATGTGGAAGACATCCAGGTCATAGTTCCGGCCAAAGGCCTGCTCGTCCCAGCGCATCGCGCGCTCCAGCGCATCCATCGCGTACCCGCAACGATCGATGGCGTCGGATTCCGCCCAGATGTTCAGGGTCACTGCGCGGCCCTCGGCAGTGACATAGTCGCGCGTCGTCCTTTCCAGGCGCCCTGCAACCAGCGCGAACAAATAGCCGGGTTTGGGATGCGGATCGACAAAACGCGCCCAGTGCCGGCCGTCCGGCAGGTCGCCGGCGCCATCCGGATTGCCGCCGGCGAGCAGCACCGGGAAACGTTCGCGATCTGCGCGCAAGGTCACCGTATAGCGTGACTGCACGTCGGGCCGATCCGGGAAGAACGTGATGTGCCGGAAGCCTTCGGCTTCGCACTGGGTCAGCAGAAAGCCGAACTCGCGCGATCCCGACAGGTACAGACCTTCCAGCGCGGTGTTGGCCGCGGGGCGCAGCCGTACCCGGGTTTCCAGCACGCTGCCGTCGCGGGCACCGTCGATCTCCAGCAGATGGCCGAGGTGGCGATACGAATCGACGGCGAGTGGTCGACCGTCGAGCGTGATCGACAGCAACTCCAGGCCTTCGCCATCCAGTCGCAACGGCAGATCCTGCGTGGGTTCGCGGCGCAGCAGCAAGCGCGTGGATACGTCGCTGATGTCGATGCCGAGGTCGAACTCCATGTCGACCGATTCGACTTGCCAGGCAGGTGTGCGGTAATCGGCAAGTCGGATCACGCCGGGGATGGATGCTTGAGGGTCGTTCAT
Organism: Rhodanobacter sp.; assembly: GCA_040004895.1. GTDB lineage: Bacteria > Pseudomonadota > Gammaproteobacteria > Xanthomonadales > Rhodanobacteraceae > Rhodanobacter. Next base: position 1,148 of record JBDTZX010000209.1, read on the forward strand.
GGGCGCACAATGGATCGCAATGAGTCAGGCTAACATGAAGACTTTCAGCGGAAGGAAAAGCCGATGACCCGCTTTACCGCCACCATGGACGCGCTCGGCGATCAGGATATTGCGGTACTCGATGACAGCACGACTCTCCGGCGAGTGCGCATCGCGCGGCATGGTGCGGCGCTGCTGAATTTCGAAGTGATGCTGGATGGCCATATGCACGATCTTGCGGACGGTTACCGCGACGCCGGCGAGATCGCCAGCCGCCGCGGTTCGCGCTTCGCGGTCATGGTGCCGTTTGCCGGCCGCATCGCCGACGCGCGTTACACCTACGACGGCCAGCCGCAGGACTTGCAGCCAGGCGTCGCCGGCGATCAACGCGCGATTCTGCATGGTTTCGTGCGCGACGTCGATTTCGAGATCGCGGCGCTGACCGCGGACGAACGCGGCGCCAGCGTGACGCTGACCACCACGGCAATCCGTCCGCAAGCGGGCTATCCACATGCGATCGATCTCGCCGTGACTTTCATGCTCGATATCGGCGGCTTGGCGCTGGAAACACGCATGCGCAATGTCGGCGATGCGGCAGCGCCGTGTTTTTGCGGCTGGCACCCGTATTTCCGCGTGGGCGACAGCACGGTCGAAGGCTGGCAATTGCAGATTCCCGCGCAGACCCTGATCCGCACCGACGCCAACATGATCGCGCTGTCCGGTGCAGCGGCATACGTCTCGCTGGATGACGCGCCGGCGCTGGATTTTCGCGAGCCGCGGCTGATCGGCGACAGCATCCTCGACCAGGGCTACACCGATCTGGCGGCCGGCGCGGATGGGCGCATCCGCACCCGTTTGCGCCATCCTTCCAGCGGGCTGGGCATTGCGGTATGGCAGGAGCACGGCGTGATGCACGCCTTCACCGCCGACACGGTCAGTCGCGATGTGCGCCGTGCGATCGCACTGGAGCCGATGGAATGCATGGCCAATGCCTTCGACCGACCCGATTGCGCCGACGCGATCCGCCTGCTGCCGGGTGCCGAACGTCGCTTTCGTTGCGGCGTGGAGGTCGAACGCGCATGAGCCCGCAAACCCCGATCGCCGCGACGGACAGTTTGCCCAGCTTCGAACAGATTCGCGATGCCGCCGCGCGCATCGCGCCGCACGCCTACATCACGCCGGTGTTGCGCAGCGCAACGCTGGATGCGTTGAGCGGCGCGCAGCTGCATTTCAAATCGGAGAACCTGCAGCGCGGCGGAGCATTCAAGTTCCGCGGCGCGTGCAACGCGGTGTGGGCATTGAGCGATGCAGACGCCGCGCACGGCGTGGTCACGCATTCCTCCGGCAATCATGGCAATGCACTCGCGCTTGCCGCGGCCACGCGTGGCATCACCGCGCATGTGGTGGTGCCCGAAGGCGCGGTGCGCTCCAAGGTCGAGGCGATCGAACGTGCCGGTGCCATCCTGCATCGCTGCGCGCCCACGCAAGCAGCACGCGAGGCGAAGGCGAGCGAAGTGCAGCGCGCCACCGGTGCGATCATGGTTCATCCCTATGCCGATACCCAGGTCATGGCCGGGCAGGGCACGCTTGCACTCGAACTGCTGCGACAGTCGGGTGGACTCGACGCGTTGATCACGCCAATCGGCGGCGGCGGGCTGGCCAGCGGCGTGGCGATCGCCGCGCACGCCATCGATCCGGAGCTCGCACTGTTCGGCGCCGAACCGCAAGGTGCCGACGATGCCGCGCAATCGCTGGCGCGCGACATGCGCGTCACCACCGTGGTGCCCGACACCATCTGCGACGGCCTGCGCGCGCTGGTCGGCGAGCAAAATCTCGATGCGCTGCGTGCGCACCGGGTGCAGGTCATCACGGTGACCGATGCGGACACCGTCGCCGCCATGCAGCTGCTGTGGTCGGAATTGAAACAGGTGGTGGAAGTCTCCAGCGCCACCGTGTTCGCTGCGATCCTCAAGCGACGTGATTTGTTTGCCGGCAAGCGGGTCGGCGTGGTGCTGACCGGCGGCAACGTGGATCTGCACGCGCTGCCCTGGTAAAAGCGGCGGAACTAGCCCAGTGCTTCTTCCGCGTCCGCAGGGTCGCCGACAGCGGCATCATCGGCGACCGCCGGTGTGGGCGGCGGACGTTCGAATTGATGCAGGTCGAAGTGGCTTACCGATATCGGACGGTAGTCCGCATCGAACGCCACTTCGCCCGGCGTCCAGCCATCGAGCCGGCGCACGCAGACCCAGAACCGTTTCAATGCCGCCCAGTGCAATCCGATCAGGCCATGCTGATTGTCGGCATCGACGATCGGATCGCCGACACCGGTCGGCCGTGGCGCTACGCCATATAGCGCCGTGCCGAACAGGACGTCCCAGATCGACAGCACCTGGCCGTAGTTGCAGTTGTGCAGTGAAGGCCGCTCGGGATCCACCAGCATGTGATGCAGGCGATGAAATTTCGGGGCGACGAGGACGCGATCGAACACCCGACCGAACCCGATGCGCGCATTCGTGTGCGAAAAATTCTGCACCAGTTCGCCGATCAGCATCAGCCACGCGAACTCGTCCGGATCCACGCCGATCGCCAGACCCACCACCGCCAGGATCATCGACTGGATGAAACCGTCGACCAGGCTGCCGCGGTCATTGGTCCAGCAGCTCATCTGGCGCGTGCTGTGGTGCATGCTGTGCAGCGCCCACCACCACGGAATCGCGTGTTGGGTGCGGTGCATCCAGTAGTACACGAAGTCGTAGACCACGTAGTAGACCGCGAACAGCACATACGGATGCTGGTTGAACCACGGTATCCAGTGTGTCAGCGCCAGTGGCGAGCCGGTGCTCGAATCAGCCACACCACTGCCGCCGAACAGATGGCTGAAAGGCGTCAGCACCAGATAGGTAAACAGCGGGAAGATGCCCAGCAGCATCAGCAGCGTGTAATTGCGATCGACCAGGGTGAGCTTTCGATCTTTCCACGGCTCGGCAGGAAACCAGGTCTCCAGCGGACGGAAGATGAAGCCGATGATGCCCACCTGCAGCGCCGCAATCAGCAGCGACGCGGCAATGTCATCGGGGTTGCCGGCCAGGCCGTTCAGATGCAGCGCGTCCAGCAGCGGCACCACCGCGTGGGCGCTCAACCATCCGACCAGATGGGACCAGAGCTGAGGGAGACCGGACATCGACGACCAGGTGCGTGGGAACGTTGGGAGTGCCATGGTATTCACGCCATCAAAGCCGCAGGCTGAACGACGCATCAGTGGCGCTTCGGCGCACCGATCCCACTGACCGCCAGCAGTCCCAGCACCACGAACACGATGCCGATCGTCTCCATGACCGAGGGCCGTTCGTGCAGGATCATCCACGCCAGCAAGACGCTGACGATCGGCACGCCAAGACTGGACAGGCTCGCCACCGCGGTGGACATCCGCTGCAGCACGATCGACCACAGCCACCATGCAAGGCTCGACGCCATCACCACGCTGTAGGTCAGGCCGGCGACGAACGCTCCGTTCCATTCGATCGCGCGCTGCGGCACCGCCAGCGCAACAATGCCCAGTGCCACGCCGCCGGCCAGCATCTGCCAGGCGGTCAGCGCGAGCAGCGCTGGTGAATCGCGACGCATCAGGCGTTTGCTCAACACCGTGCCCGCGGCCCAGGCGATGCCGCCGGCGATCGCCAGCATCGTGCTGACTGCACTACCCATGTCACGCCACGGCTCGATGATGCACAGCAGACCGAGTGCCGCCAGCGCCATGCCCAGCCAGTGTCGCGATGTGGGCTTGTCGCCGAGCAGCAGCCACGCCAGCAGTACCGCCCAGAACGGCATCGTATAGGCGAGCAGGGCCACGTGACCGGCGCCACCCTCCCGCAGCGCCCACTGCTCCAGTCCCTGAAATGCCGCGGTCTGGCACAGTCCGATCAGTACCGTTGGCAACAGCGGCGGCGGCCGCAGCGACTGCCGCGACAGCAGCAATGCGGTGAACAGCACCGCCGCACCCAGCAGGTAACGGATCGCCGCGAAATCGAACGGTCCGGCATACGCCAGCACCTGTTTCATCACGATCCAGCTGTACGACCACAGCGCAATGGTGGCGAGCAGCGCCAGCACGGCGCCACGCTGCGATGACGAAACGGCTGGCATTGCGCGGCACCAGTGGCAGAGAAGCGACAAGTCTAGCGGGGTCGGTTAGGGTGTGCCGGCACCTCCGACTTCGATGATCGCCATGACCAGAACATCCGAACCAAAACGCTGCCACTGGGCCATCAGCGACGAGCTGCTGCGTGATTACCACGACACCGAATGGGGCATGCCGCTGCACGACGATCGTGCGCTGTTCGAATTCCTGTGTCTCGAAGGCGCACAAGCGGGATTGTCCTGGCGCACCGTGCTGGCCAAACGTGACAACTACCGCAAGGCTTTCCACCATTTCGAGATCGCACGCGTCGCCGCGATGAAGGATCGCGAACTGGAAAAGCTGCTGCTCGATCCCGGCATCATCCGCAACCGGCTCAAGGTCTGGGCCGCGCGGGACAATGCGATCGCCGCATTGGAAGTCATCAGCGAGTTTGGCAGTCTGGACGTCTATCTGTGGTCGTTCGTCGACGGCACGCCGCTGATCAACCGCTGGCGCGACAAGGGTGACGTGCCGGCCAGCACCGAGTTGTCCGACCACATGAGCAAGACGCTGAAGAAGCGCGGCTTCCGCTTCGTCGGCAGCACCATCTGCTA
>JBDTZX010000063.1:0-1761 GCA_040004895.1 Rhodanobacter sp.
GCTGTCATGACTCCGTTGGTTGTCGGTGTCACCAGCCATCGCGACATACCCGCGCACGAGGTCGAATCGATCCGGCAGCGCGTGCGGGACTTTTTCGGGCGACTGCAAAGCGATTTTCCGCGGCTTCCGCTGGTGGTCATGTCCGCTCTGGCCGAAGGTGGTGACCAGCTGGTGGCGCAGGAAGCGCTGGCGATGGGTGTGCAGTTGGTCGCACCGCTACCGTTGCGGCGCGATCTCTATGCCGAGGACTTCAAGGATCCCGCCGTGCATGCCGGGTTCGAGGCTTTGTGCGCGCAGGCACGTGTCATCGAGCTGTCGAATTTTTCGCGCGGCATGCTGGATGAAGTCGGTCTGCAAGGTCCGCAACGCGATCGCCAGTACGGGCAGGCCGGCGTGTTCATTGCCCGGCACTGTCATCTGCTGTTGGCGATCTGGGATGGCAAGAGTTCGGATCGGCTGGGCGGAACGGCACAGGTCGTGGACTATTTCCTGAGCGGGGTGATGCCGGGGCTCATCGATCGTCGTCAAGGTGCGCGCCGATTCCAGTTCGGCGCCAGCGATGAGCGCCTGGTTTGCCAGATTGTGTGCTCGCGCGCGCAATCAGACGGAGCGCCTGCTTCGCCGCTGCAACCGGGGCAATGCGTGTGGCGCACGTCGGAGCACACTTCGCCGGTGGATGCGCCGATGCCGGTCGATTTCCGGACCATGTTCCAGCACATGGCGGAATTCAACGACGACTGCCGCACGTACCGTGCAGAAATGGAACACCACGATCGCGAGCCGATCGCCGGCACAGCCCCAGCCTGCGCGATCGATCGCCTGTTCCTTGCCGCCGACTGGCTGGCGGTGCATTTCCAGAAGCGTGTGCTGCTGGCGATGCGCATGATCTATACGCTCGCCGCGGTGATGGGTGTCGCCTTCAACATCTATGACAACGTGCCTGACCAGGACGAAATGATTTACGTGTTCCTGCTGCTGTTTGCCAGCGGCGCAGTGTTGAGCATGATTGCCAGGCGACGCAGCTGGCATCGCAAATACCTGGACTATCGCGCGCTCGCGGAAGGATTGCGGGTGCAGGGCTACTGGCGTCGCGTCGGCATCGCACTCAACGACGATCCGGAGTTCGCGCAGGACAGCTATCTGCAGAAGCAGGACATCGAACTGGGCTGGACCCGCAACGTCATGCGCGCTGCCGGACTGCAAAGCATGGATACGACGCTGCGCGGGTCGGCGCAGGATCTGCGCGAGGTGATCCGCGACTGGGTCGGCGACGCGACACACGCCGGACAACTGGACTACTACACGTGCAAGGCCGCCCAGCGAGCACGTCGGCATCGCTTCACCGAAGCGGTCGGCATGGCGAGCCTGTGCATCGGCATCGGCATCAGCGTGTTGCTGGCAGTGCTGGCGCATCGGTTGTCGGCAGATGCCAAGAACATTCTGGTGATCGTGATGGCGGTGTTCTCGATTGTCGCCGCCGTGCGCGAGGCGTACGCCTATCGCAAGGCCGACAAGGAATTGATCAAGCAATATCGTTTCATGCAGCGCATTTTCACGCGCGCGCGCGCGGCGCTGGATCGTGCGGCGGAGGTCGCCGAGCAGCGCGATATCCTGCTCGCGCTAGGCGATGCTGCCTTGACCGAGCACGCGGAGTGGACCTTGATGCAGCGCGAACGGCAGGTGGAACACAGCAAGTTCTGACGCGTTCGCGGACGAGCCGATTCAGTACGCGAACTCGCGAAAGACCGGATCGACGCTGCC
>JBDTZX010000011.1:0-1761 GCA_040004895.1 Rhodanobacter sp.
TTGCCACGCGACCGGTGAGCCAGCGTCCAGCAGCAGGTGACCGACGGCCGCATGACGGGCATCGTCGTGGTTTGCCATGCGGCTTCCCTCGGCGGCCCATACCAGCGGCTGCGCGTGGAACTCGCGGTCGCGCACGGTGGTTGAAGCACCGCGGTCCAGCAGCAACCGCACCGCCTCCACCTGCCCGCTCATCGCCGCGCAGTGCAAGGCTGTCTTGCCGATGTCCTCGTCGCCACGGTCGATATCCAGACCACAAGCCAGCAGGGCATCGATCGCGTTCGTGTCATTTCGCTCGGCCGCCTGGTACAGCGCCGCATAATGGTCGGCGCGGATCTGCTCGCGCAACGCCGGATGCTCGGCAAGCATGACACCCACGGCCGCCCGCTCACCACGACTGGCGGCGGCGATCAGCCGGTCCACCGGCTCGAGTTCGGCGCTGGCACCATGCTGCGCCAGCCAGTCGGCCACGGCGGTGTTGCCGTTGAGCGCAGCCACGGCATACGGTGTGAGTCCGTCGGAGCGACGACGCGAAAGATTCGCGCCGCGTGCAGCCAGCAACTCGACCGTCGCCACGTCGCTGCGCCTTGCTGCCACATGCAGCGGGCTTTCGCCGTTGGGCTCGAACACCGGGTCCGCATCGGCGCCATGCTCGAGCAGCCAGCGCACGCCATCGATGGCATCCGACCACTGCAGGATGGCGTAGAGCGTGGCTGCGCCATCGGTAGCCCAGCGCTGGTTGGCCGAGGCACCATGGGCATGCAGGAAATCCAGCTCGACCGTGTTGCCGCCGCTGGCGAGTATCGGCAAGGTCACGCCATCGTTCGGGTCAGCGCCCGCCGCCAGCAGCACCTCGGCCAGCGGCATCGAGCGGGTGACAAGCATGGCGCCCCACAGCAGCGGACGATGGACGCCGTGGTGCTCCCACGGAAAGCGCAACCGAGCGTCGCCACCCAGCGCCAGCAACTGTCGTGTGATGGCGACCAGCCCGTCGGCATCGGCGACACCAACCGCGTGCATCGCGGTGTGACAGACATAGTGCAATGGCTGCCAGTCGCGTGGCCCGCCGGGTTGCTGCGCCAGCGCGGGGTTCCTGGTCAGCCAGGCGTCCACCTGCGCGGCATCGCCCAGCACCAGCGCCGAATGGAAGTCCGTATCGCCGAGATCGGGATAGCGCGCCAGCAAGCGTTGCGCGCGCCCGCTGCGCCCGTCAGTCGCCGCTTCGACAAAGGCCACCACGGCCTGGTCACGTTGCAGGCTCAATTCCTCCACGCGTTCGGCAAGCGCTTTCCATGAGGGAAAACCATGCTCGCGCGCCATCACCGATTGCGCGTCGTGCAAGGCCGGGACAGCAATGGAAAGTTCTTTGGCGGAGTGGCCGGCAAACGCGGGCAGAATGCGAAAACGTTCGAGCGCCGTCGGGTCACCAGCCGCGGACAGGCGTCGAAGCTCCTTGGCCTGCCGCTTGAGCTGCTCGATATCGGGACGTTCGGGAAGGGTACGGTGGGACATCGCGAAAACCTCCATGCAGAGGCCGGCGGTCCGCAAGCTGGCCAGCACGGAGACGGGATGCCGTCATGCGTGTTCAACCAGGGTGGACTCTGTCCTTCGCGCGGACCCGCGAGCGCCCCAAAGCGCCAGCCGATCATGCGCCGCGTGCGCGCCGAGGGTCAAGGCGTGGAATCCTGACCCCTCATCCCGATCCCGCTACGCGCTCTGCGCGCCCGACCGAGCGGGCCAGATTGTCCTCGTTTTGTGGTGTCC
>JBDTZX010000287.1:0-1752 GCA_040004895.1 Rhodanobacter sp.
TGAATTCCAGGTCGAGAAATGGCACGCGTGCTTCCACGCCCCACGCCATCATCGCCTTGTTCGCGCGCAGGCAGTCGTAGCTGTGCAGCGCATCCAGCTTGCGCACGGTTTCCTCGTGGAACGCCTCGGCCGACGGCGCCTTGTGGAAATACAGATAGCCGCCGAACAGTTCGTCCGAACCCTCGCCCGACAACACCATCTTCACGCCCATCGCCTTGATCCGCCGCGCCAGCAGATACATCGGGGTGGCCGCGCGGATGGTGGTGACATCGTAGGTCTCGATGTGACGGACGACGTCGGGCAACGCATCCAGCCCTTCCGAGAACGTGTAGACGAAGCCGTGATGCACGGTTCCCAGTGCCTCGGCGGCGATCTGCGCGGCGGCCAGATCCGGTGAACCCTCCAGTCCGATCGCGAACGAATGCAGCCGCGGCCACCATGCCTCGCTGCGGTCGTCATCCTCGACCCGCTCGCGGGCGAACTGCGCAGCACAGGCCGCGACCAGCGAAGAATCCAGTCCGCCGGACAGCAGCACGCCGTAAGGCACGTCGGTCATCAACTGTCGATGCACCGCCTGCTCGAACGCTTCGCGCAAGGCTGGCGGAGAAACACTGCGGCCTTGCGTATGCGCATGCTCGCGCCAGGGCTTGTGGTAGTAACTGCGCAGCTCGCCATCGCTGCTGTCGTAGACATGGCCGGGAGGGAAAGGCGCCACGTCGGCGCACAGGCCGACCAGCGCCTTCATCTCCGACGCCACGCAAAGACGGCCGTGCTGATCGTGTCCCCAGTAGAGCGGGCAGACGCCGATCGGATCGCGCGCAATCAGGTAGCGGCTCTCTTCGCTGTCCCACAACGCAAACGCAAAGATGCCGTTGAGCTTGGGAAGAAAACCTGCGCCATGTTCGACGTACAGCGCATTGATCACCTCGCAATCCGAACCGGTGGTGAAGTCGTAGTCGCTGGCGGCGCGCAGTTCGCGGTGGTTGTAGATCTCCCCGTTCACCGCAAGCGCCAGCTTGCCGTCGCGTGACCGCAGCGGTTGCGCGCCACTGGCTGGATCGACGATCGCCAGCCGCTCATGCACCAGGATCGCCCCGGCATCGACGAACACGCCGCTCCAGTCCGGGCCGCGATGCCGCTGCCGCTGCGACAGTTCGAGCGCCTGCCGGCGCAAGGCCACCAGATCATCGCCGGCTTGCAGATCGAACATTCCGAAAATCGAACACATGAACTTCTCCTATGCGATTCGTCCCTGATCGCGGGGGGCATGAAGCAGGCGTCCATGCCTGCACTATTCAAACAGCGCGATCTGTTCGACCGTGCATCCAAAACGACGAAGGCCCGCTGTGGGCGGGCCTTCGTCGCGTATCGTTCGGTGGAAACCTGAAGCTACGCGCGAGCCCGCCAGAGAGGGGCGTTACGGTTCGTGCGATTGTTATTGGCGGCCACCAGCAAGTTCCACGCGGCGAGCGTGGCGGCAATCAGGAAGCTGGCGGTCAACGGAGACATGCGTCGACTAGAACAGATTGGACGTCCATACGCAAGCATGTTCGCGCGGATCGGATCACGCGGCAGGTTCGGCGATCCAGCGCAGCGCCTCTTCCTGCTCGGCCAGCCGGAACAGACGAAACTCGGCCGGTATCGCAAAGCCCATTGCCGTGGCTGCGGCGCGCAGCCATGGCACCTCGGTGACCAGCGCCACCCGATCCCAACTGCTGAAGTGACGCATGCCCAGGCGGGCGTCGTCCCACA
>JBDTZX010000132.1:0-1750 GCA_040004895.1 Rhodanobacter sp.
TGCGCCTGGACGAACTCGAGGCCGCCGTGCGCACGGTATGCGAGCCGTACTTCACCCGGCCGCTGGCACAGATCTCGCTGGCCGAGCTGGTGGTGAAGCTGTTCCAGACCGCGCGCCGGTTCGAACTGACCCTGCAGCCCCAGTTGATCCTGCTGCAGAAAACACTGCTGAACATCGAAGGCGTCGGTCGCCTGCTCGATCCGGAGATCGACATCTGGGCCGTCGCGCACCCTGTGCTGAAACGCATCCTGCGTGAGCGCTACAGCCCGCTGCGTACCCTGCGCGACGTGCGCAAGCGCCTGCCCGAGTGGCTGCACAATGCACCGCAGCTGCCCGAACTGGTACGCGATGCGTTGCGCCAGGTCGGACGTGGCGAGCGGCGCAATGTGAGCGATCCGGCGATGCTCCAGTTGTTGCGCGAGAATGCGCGGCGCCAGCACCGCTTGCTGGCGTGTGGTCTGCTCGGCAGTTCGTTGCTCATCGGTGCAGCGACGTTGTGGGCGCGGTCATCGCCCCACGATATCTGGCCAGCACTGGTCACAGGCGTGGCCGGACTGCTGGCGTTCGCCATCGGTTGGCCGCGGCGCTGATTCTTTGCGCCCCTTCCCTGCATGCAGGGAAGGGCATATTCAGGCATCGCCATGACACCCATCGATATCCTTTACCAGGACGACGCCCTGATCGCGGTGAACAAGCCCGCGGGGCTTGCCGTGCATCGCTCGAAGATGGTCGGCAATGCGGAGGAGTTCCTGATCGATCTGTTGCGCGACCAGATGGGTGGGACCGTGCAACTTGCGCATCGGCTCGATCGCGCCACCAGCGGCGTGCTGCTGATTGCGCGAAACCGCGACGTGGCCGCTGCCCTGGGCGAGCAGTTCATGGCTCGCCACGTACGCAAGGAGTATCTCGCCGTGGTGCGTGGCTGGCCCGAACCGGACACCGGCGTGATCGACTACGCCCTGCCCGGTTCGCGCGAAACCGGACCGCGCCGGGACGCGCGCACGCAGTACCGCCGGCTGAACACGATCGAGGTGCCGATCCAACTGGGGCGGTATTCGCAGCAACGCTACGCACTGGTCCAGGCGGAGCCGGAAAGCGGGCGCTTCCGACAGATCCGCAAACACCTGGCACACATCCACCATCCGGTAATCGGTGATTGCCAGCATGGGCGTGGCGACCACAACCGACTGTACAAGCAGCATTTCGGCTGCCACCGGATGTTGCTGCATGCGCGGCAGTTGCATTTCGCACATCCCCTCAGCGGTGCGCCGATGTCGATCAACGCGCCGCTGGACGATGCGTATGCCGGCTTGCTGGCGCGCTTTGGCTGGGCGCTGCCGGATCAGGAACGAGCAGTGCAAGACGAATAGCGGCAACACGCGGCTCACGTTGCCGGCAAGCCTGAGGGGCCACTACGCCACTCACCCGCCGTCTCTTCTTCCCCCTACACTTCCTCCATGCTGATCGTCAGTCATGCCATCTCCCTGCCCGAATCCGAACTGGTCGAACGCTTCCTGCGCGCCGACGGACCGGGTGGCCAGCACGTGAATCGCACCGAGAGTGCAGTGGAATTGCGCTTCGACGTGGTCGGCTCGCCGTCGTTGCCGGAGGAAGTGCGTGCGCGACTGCTGGCCCGGCGCGATCGTCGGCTCACCGGCGAAGGCGTGCTGGTGATCCAGGGTCGCCGCTTTCGCGATCAGGCGCGCAACCGCGACGACGTGCGCGAGCGACTGGTCGAGATCGTGCGCGG
>JBDTZX010000324.1:0-5803 GCA_040004895.1 Rhodanobacter sp.
TTCAGGCCGAACGGATCGTTGGCGCTGACCGAGTCCACCGTGATGTTGTTGTAGCGACTGTTCTGGCCGACCGCAGATATTTCGCCGCGCGAGCGATCGGTGATCACGATGCGCGGATCGAGGCGGACGATGTTCTGGATCGAGCGTCCCGGAGTCGGCGTCGCTTCCATCTCGCGGCTGGAGATGTTGGTACTGATGCCCTTGTTGTCCGGGGTAAACGTCTGCGACAACGCGTTTGCCGAGACACTGACGCCAGCCAGGTTTTTCGCATCCTGCTGGTTCGCCGCGCTGCCCATGGTCAGATTGACCGAGGTGCTCTGCGCCAGCTGCAGGTAGACGTTGTCCTGCTCGGCCTGGGTCAGGCCGGCCTTGGACACGGTGACGTCGAACGGTCCGCCGACGCGCATGCCCTGCGCCGAATAGCGGCCATCCGCATCGGTGGTGGTGATCTTGGTGGTGCCCGACGGTTCATGCACGATCTGCACAGTGGCGCCCGCGATGGGCTGGCCGCTGGCGTCGAGGACCCGGCCGTCGATAGAGGAAGACGTGTCCTGGGCCAGCAGCGGACCGGTGGCGAGCAGTGCAGTGATGGCCAGCGGCAGCAGCTTGGCGCGAAAGCGATTGTTCATGGAGCATCGACCTCTATCAGGTTCGTAAAAAAAGCCGTGGAATGCAGTGGCGCCCGGAGTGGTCCGGAAGCTCGCGTTGCACCTCGTTTTCCCTTGGGACTGCCGTTTGCCGGAAGCGGCCTGTGTGGTCGCGCGGCCAGCTCGGCCAGTCAAATTTAACCGCATGTTATTACAATTTCGTAACTATTGGCGACGAAGCGCAAGTTTGCACGAATAGCAAACAAAAAAAGGCGCCCTGAGGCGCCTTTTCCGGAACAAGCGATTTATTTCGGCTAGAAGAACGAGGCTCCGAACGTCAGCATGACCGTGCGCCCTTCCAGCAGCGAGTAGTAGGGCTCCGAGGCGTACAGGGTTGTACCGTTCTCGTCCTTGATCTTGGCCGGATTGGTCGCGAGGTACGCAGTGATGTTGTTGGCGTTGGTCAGCGCCTGACGATCCGTGAGGTTGAACAGGTTGAGCTTGATGAACGGCTTGCGGAACGACGGCGAGAAATCCGGAAAATTCCAGCCGGCATTGAGGTTGAGCGTCGAATAGCCACCCACTTTCTGGGTGTTGGACCAGTCGCCCCAGATCGGGCCGCGGTACTTCGCGTCGAGACTGGCCCAGAACGGACCTTGGTCGTAGCCGACGCGAACATAGCCAATGTTCTTGGGTGTGTTCAGCAGGATCTTGCCGTCGGTGTTGTAGATGCCGTCGCCAAGGCTGTCCAGATTCGCCTCCAGCGTGGACTTGGTATAGGCATAGGACCCGTACACGGTCCAGTTCGGCGTGACCTTGTAGCTGGCCTCTGTATTCAGGCCGCGCATGTGCACTTTGGGAAGCGACAGGTACACCGTTGCGAACGTCGTTTCGTCGAAACCGGAAATCTGCTTGTTGACAAGGTTGGACGCGTAGGCGTCGACACTGGCAGAGAACGTGTCGTTGTAGAAGCGCCAGCCGAGATCGGCCGTGGTCGACTTTTCCGGCTTGACGCCGAGGAAAGTGCTCGCCGGCGTGGTCTGGCCCGGGAAATATGCAGCGGCCGCATTCTGCAGCACAGAGCCATTGATCGGTGCACGGAATGTCTTGCCCATGCCGAAATAGAACTGGTTCTGTTCGTTGAGCTGATACTTGACGCCGGCCGTCGGACTTATGTCATGAAACGTCTGGCTGAAATCGGCGACGCCATATTGCGTATAGCCCGGACGCACCGAATTCGGATACTGGTAATCGAAACCACTGCGCCTTACCCACAGGTAGGCCGCACCCGCGGTAATCGTCCACTGGTCATTCGGCGTCCAGGTATCCGTGACGAACGCCTTGCGGGTATCCGTCACGGTGAGCTCGTTGTACGGCCTCTGAATCGTGCCATCGGGGTAGCGGATCAGGTTGGCGTTTTTACCCCACACATCCGAAGGAATGCCGGTAATCGGATCAACCGTTGTGAACGACTGGCTTTGTTCCTGACGGGGACGCTCGTACCAGAAACCGTACTCCAGACTGTTGTCCTGGCCGAAGTCCTGATTGAGCTTGGCGATGACACCGGGGCGCAGGGTGTAAGTGTTGCTTATCGAATAGACCAGATCCTTGCCGCTGAGCTTGCCGTCACCGTTGAGGTCCTGGTTGGTATACAGATACTGATTCGTGGTTTTGGTCGTCTCGGTGATGGTATTTCCGCCACCGCTTCCGCCGTTGCCGTACTGGAAATACGGCACCACCGACAGACGCAGGCTGTCGCTGAGCTTGAACTCGCCATCCATGCTGACCAGCCAGCTGCGGAACGGATTGGTGTGCAACTTGTAGAAGTTCGTATCGGTCGGATTCAACAAGGTCGCATCGTAGTTCTGGTTGTAGTTCTTCTGCGCCTGCGCCTGGGTCAGGCTCTGGTAAAGAATGTTGGATTCGCGGTTGTACTGGAACGACGCCGACACGAAGTCGTTGTCGTCGAGGGTCCAGATCGACTTGCCATCCACCTTGGTCACGTTCTGCTGCCCGGTACCGCGCCACAGGTCGGCACTGTTGTTGGAATACGACAGCCAAGAACGCACCGGACCCGTATCGCCCGTATTCAGGCGGAAAAAGGTTCTGCGGTAGTCATTGCTCCCGAACGTCTGGCTCGCGTCCAGTCCGGCAGTATGCGGCGGATCGATCGTGACCCAGGCGATCGAGCCACCGGCTGCCCCACCGATCGGTGTGTCGACATCCGGATAGCCCTGCAACACGGTGATGTCGCCCATGTTCTCGGTGTCGCCGTACTCGGTCGAGTAGACCTTGTAGTTGCCGCTGTCGTTGATCGGCGCACCATTCACCGTGGTGCCGATCTCGTCGCTGGTGTAGCCGCGGATGCTGTAGTTGCCGTTGGCGAGACCGGTGTAATCGTCAGTGGATGCATTGACGCCCGGAATGCTGTCGATCATCTGCACGAAGGTGGCGCCAGGTGCTGCCTTGACGATCGCGTCGCGGGTGATCGTGGACACGGCCTTGGGCGCGGTCTGCACCGACATCAATCCACCTGCGAGCGACAATGAATCGGCGCGCACCTGCACCGTTCCCAGCTGCTCCACGCGCCTGGTGTCGTTCGAGGTGGTGGTGTTCGAAGTGCTCGAAACGCTGGCGCGTGGCGCCGGCTTCGTAGTGCTGTCCTGGCTCGTTGTCGTCTGGCCGGTCGCGCTCTGCGCCAGCGAAAGGGATGACGTCATGCCAAGCACGAGCGCCAGCGACACATAGAGGTAAGTTCTTTTCATGGATTCATCCCGCTGGTTCAGTAGTTGCCGGTCTGGCATTTGCATGATCAAGCGGGTTCGAGTTCCGCTTTCTTGCGTAAAACGCCATTTGTTTCGAAAGAAAAAACGATTTGTTCGGGCACAAAAAAACCCAACGATGACGTCGGGTGCAAAACAGCCGTTTATTCGCAATTTTTTACGCCACGCCAATGCTCGAGGAACAGCTGCACTAGGTAGCGGACAAACATTATTGTCGCTGATCAATTTTACAGTAGTTTTACAAAACTTCCAGCTCTGCCATTCGTCATAGCGGCGCGCGTGCGCAGCGATCCAAAGGCTTCCGGCACGGCATCATCTGCTGTATCGGGAGCTACTCCACGTTGCCAAGATAACGCGCACGCTTGGCGGGTTTCAGCGAGGCCAGATCGAGCATTACCAGTCCGTCGACGCAGCCGGAGAAATCCGGATCTTCGCCGAAGTCGAGAAACTGCACGCCATCCGTTTCGACCAGATCCACATATTGGCGATACAGCATGGGGATGGTGACGCCCAGTGCATCCAGGTGATGTTTGAGTCTGCCCAGCCCGGCAGGCACATCGAGCCCTTCCAGCGCCAACCGCACACCACGGATCACTTCTGTCGAGATCACGAACGGCTGACGCGCCTGCGCCAAGCCAGGTGCGCCGAAGTAGTGCTGGTGCGCGGCAGCGATCCACTCGCGGGCTTCGCGGGGCATATTCACCGACATGCTGACCGGACCGAACATGTAGCGCATTTCCCGATGACGCTGCAAGTAGAGGCCGATGCCCTGCCACAGCTGATCGAGCGCACGCGAACGCCAGTACGCCGGCGCGACGAAACTCCGTCCCAGCTCCAGGCCCTGCGCGAGGCGCGATTCCAGTGCCGGCGAATAGTTGAACAGGCTGGCCGTGTAGAGACCGGCCATGCCGCGCTCGGCAATGATTCGTGCGCCGTGACCGAAACGGTATGAACCGACGATGCGCAGTGCGGCGGGGTCCCACAGCACCAGATGCTCGTAGTGCGCGTCGTAGGCGTCCAGGTCGCGTCGCGCGCCCGTGCCTTCGCCGACCTTGCGGAAGGTCAGCTCGCGCAGACGTCCGATCTCGCGCATCACCGCGCTGTCAAGCGCACCCTGGAACAGCCATGCCTGCTTGCCGTCGGCGAGGTCGGCCAGTTTTTCGGCGCGCATCAGTTCGGCGGCGATCTGCTCGGTGGGTTCCGGCAATGCCAGCGGAGCCTGGCCACCGAAGATCAATCCGCGATGGCGACCCACACGATAGACGTGTCGGCGCATCAGTCTGGCGGCCTGCTTCGGCGAACCATTGCTGCGTTGCCCAAGCTCTTCCGCACTGATCAGCGCACCGATGCTGAATCCAATGCGCCGATGGCCCGGCGCCACTGCTTCCCGCGGCAGCATCGCGGTACTCAGCGGCTTCGCCAGCATCGACAATCCGTAGAACACGGCCGAATTGCGTGCCGCGACATGTACTGGCAGCACCGGCGTACCGCTGCGCAGCGAGATTCGCGCAAAGCCGTCCGACCACGTGCCGTCGCGCACGCCATCGGCGCGCACGCGCGACACTTCGCCGGCGGGAAACACGATCAATGCCTCGCCATTCGCCAGCGCGCGATAGATGCCCCGCAGTCGTGATCCGGCGCCCTTGCCGAACACATCCACCGGCAGCAGCAACTTGCCCAGCTGCGGCACCGTGGCAAGCCAGTCGTTGCCGAGGATGCGCACGTCCCGGCGTACCGATCCGATCAGCTGCAGCAAGGCGATCGCATCCTGCATGCCCAGCGGATGATTCGCCACTACCAGCAACGGGCCATCCACCGGTATGTGTTCGCGCTCGCGCGGATTGACGTGATAGCTGGTACCGAGTACGTCGAGCACACGCTCGACAAAATCGAAACCTTCGCTGCGGCCCGCCTGCTTGAGTACGGAATTGAATCCGCTCTCGTCTGCCAATCGTCCGAGGATGCCTGCGACCGGGCGGCGGATGCCGGGGTGATGCGCGAGCCAGGGCAGGCGCTCGGTGAGGCTCTGTTCGATGCTGAGCATGAGTCGGTTCTCTAATTTCTCCCTATCCTGCAGGTTGATTGTGACAGCATGCCAACCGCGTGAAGACGCCGCTGCTGACGCGAAAAACTGGCGGACATTTCAACCCGCGTGATGCAGAAACGACGCGACCCCGGACATGAACATCTGCACGGACAGCGCGATCAGCAGCATGCCCATCACGCGCTCCAGCGCGGTAAGCACGCTTTCGCCAAGCCAGCGGAAAAGGTAGGTCGCGCTGAGCAGGATCAGCGAGGTGGCCAGCCACGCCAGCATCAGCGCCACCACCCAGTCCGCGGTACGGCCCGGCTGCGAGTTGGTCAGCAGCAGCAGCGCGGCCATCGCCGACGGGCCGGCGACACCGGGAATCGCCATCGGCACGATGAACGGCT
>JBDTZX010000052.1:0-1746 GCA_040004895.1 Rhodanobacter sp.
CCGGCAAGCCTGACGCGATTGCAGACACGCCTCGGCAGCGATTACGTGCTGAGCGGAAGCTATCTGGTTTACGGCGATGCCGGTTCGCCCCGATTGCGGCTCGACCTTGCCGTGCAGGACGCACGCAACGATGCGACCGTGATCGAACTGTCACGTTCCGGTGCGCTATCCGATCTGCCTGGCCTGGTGATCACATCCGGCGCCGAGCTGCGTGAAAAGCTCGGCATCGGCACGCTGAGCGACACCAGCCTGAAGCTGGCGACGAACGCCCAGCCGCCGACGTCCGAGGTGGCACGACATATCGGTTTCGCGCTGGACGCGCTGCATCGATACGATCCGTCGCGCGCCCGTGACGAACTCCTCCAGGCGATCGCCCAGGCACCGGGCTACGCACCGGCATACATGTATCTCGCGCAGGCATGGTCGGCCCTGGGCTATCGGGCGAAAGCACTCGCCGCCTCGAAACAGGCGCTGGCCAATGCGGGCGGACTGCCCGACGAGCAGCGTCTGCAGATCGAAGCGCAGCAATACGGCATGCAGGCCGATACGCTGCGGACGATCGAAACATGGCGCCGGCTGGTCGCGCTGCGTCCGCAGGATCCCGACTATCCGCTGCAGCTGATCGGCACGCTGGTGGCTGCCGGCAAGACTGATGACGCAGCTGCCGCACTGACATCGCTGCGTCGGCTGCCGGCGACCGCCGACGATCCGCGGGTCGAGTTCGCCGCGCAAGACATTGCCAGCAGCCGCGCCGATACGAAAGCGGCCGAAGCCCACGCGCGGCGCGCTTTGCTGCTGGCGCAGACACGCGCGGAACCCGGACTGGTTGCCGGCGCACAGATGCGGCTGGGCAGTGCACTGGGTGATTCGGCGGAGGCCGAATCGATGTTGCGCGATGCCGCGGCGAGTTTCAGAAAGATCGGCAACCCGCATGGGGAGGCCCAGTCGTATCAGAATCTGGCCAACCTGTTTTTCGATCGCAACCAGATCCCGGCGGCGCGGGAGACCTACGAACGCGCCATGGCGATCTATCAGGGCATCGGCGATCTGGGTGGTGTCGCGGCGATCTACGACGACCTCAGCCGCATGCTGTGGGCTGCCGGTGACCGCGACGGCACCGAGACCGCCCTGCGCCAGGCCTTGCAGATCGGTCGCGAGACGAACGACCTGGAACGCCAGGCTTGGAGCCTGACGGGGCTGGCGACGGTCATGTCGGATGAGTCCGCCAGCGCCGAAGTGGCCGACATGTACCGGCAGGCACTCGCGCTGGACGAACAGGCCGGCAGGCGCTCGCACCACATCTTCGTGCTGGCGAACTACGCCGACCTGCTGCGGCAACGTGGCGAACTGGAACTGGCGCGTACGGTCTGCAAGCAGGGTCAGGTCGAGGCCACGGCGCTGAAGGACGCCGGGCAGCTGACCACCATCGATTTCGAATGCGCACAGATCGCGCTGGATCGCGGTGATGTCGCCGCCGCATCCGGCGTATTCCAGTCGACGGCGCAACAGGCCAGGGCGGCAGGCGATACGTTCAACCTCGCCAACGCCGAGCTTCTGCTCGGGCAGATCGCGATGGGACAATGGCGCTGGTCCGAAGCCGGCACCGCGTTGCAGCTATCGCTGGACAACTGGACGGCCAGCCAGGAGACCGCCGGCGAAGCCGTCAGCGAGGGATTGCTTGCACTGTGCCACTCCGCCACCGGCGACACGGCGGCAAGGGACAAGGCGATGGCGCGCGCGCGTGAA
>JBDTZX010000426.1:0-1744 GCA_040004895.1 Rhodanobacter sp.
CGCAGGGTGCGCACCCGTTCAACGTGCGCGACCTGGTGATGATGGATCGGGTCAGCGACCCGCAGTTGTCGCCGGACGGGCGCTTTGCCGCATACGGCTTGCGCAGTACCGACTATGCGGCGAACAAGGGTGTCAACGCGATCTACGTGCTGGACCTGCCTGGCGGCCAGCCGATCAAGGTGATCGACAAGGGCAGTTCGGCGCGCTGGTCGGCGGATGGGCACAGCCTGTATTTCGTGGCGCCGGCCAAGGGCGTGGCGCAGTTGTGGCGGGTGGATCTGGGTGGCAAGGGCGGGCTGAACCTGGCGAAGCATGCTGCAGCGGTGCAGGTGAGTCATTCGCCGCTGGATGTGAATGACTACAAGCTGTCGGCAGATGGCAAGCGCGTGCTGCTGTCGTATGAAGTATTCACCGATTGCGCCAGTCTCGCATGCACGCAGCAGCGCATCGACGCACGCGACAAGGACAAGGCCAGCGGCACGCTGTACACGAAACTGTTCGTGCGGCACTGGGATACCTGGGCCAATGGCCGGCGCAACCAGCTGTATGTCGCCAGCTTCGATGGCAAGGGTCAGTTGCCTGCCGAACCGAAACTGCTGAGCCGCGGCATCGACGGCGACGTGCCGAGCAAGCCGTTCGGCGACGAGAGCGAGTTTTCGTTTTCGCCCGATGGCAACAGTGTGTATTTCGATGTGCGCATTGCCGGCAGCAGCGAGCCGTGGTCGACCAACTTCGACGTGTACAGCGTCGCGGTGGATGGCTCGGCGCCGCCGAAGAATCTCACGGGAGACAACAAGGCATGGGACGCCTATCCGGTGGCGTCCCCCGATGGCAAGACGCTGTACTACCTGGCGATGAAGACGCCGGGCTTCGAGGCCGACCGCTTCGCGATCATGGCGCTGGATCTGGCCACGGGTGCCCGGCATGAAATCGATTCGCAGTGGGACCGCTCGCCGGGTGGCCTCACGATTTCCGCGGATGGCAGGACGCTATACACCACCGCCGACGACAACGGCCAGCATCCGCTGTTCGCGATCGACATTGCCAGCGGCAAGGCCACGTCGCTGGTCGGCGACGGCACGGTGGGCGGATTCTCGTTGGCCGGCGACAAGCTGCTGTTGACGCGCGATGACCTGAAGCGGCCGGCGGATCTTTACGTGGCTGCCGCAAACGGCAGCGGGCTCAAGCAGATCACGCATTACAACGCTGCTGTGTTGGCGAATGCAAAAGTCGGCGACTTCGAGTTCTACAACTTCAAGGGCGCCAACAACGACACGGTGCAGGGTTATGTGGTGAAGCCGGTCGGTTACCAGCCGGGCAAGACCTATCCGGTCGCCTTCATCATCCATGGCGGTCCGCAGGGGGCGATGGAGAATGGCTGGAGCTATCGCTGGAATCCGCAGACCTACGCCGGCCAGGGCTTTGCCGTGGTGACGGTGAACTTCCACGGTTCCACCGGCTATGGTCAGGCATTCACCGATGCCATCTCCGGCGACTGGGGCGGCAAGCCGCTGGAAGATCTGAAGCTCGGCTGGAAAGCCGCGCTCGGCAAGTACAGCTTCCTCGACGGCAACCGTGCCTGCGCGCTCGGTGCCAGCTACGGCGGGTACATGACCTACTGGATCGCCGGCGTGTGGAACGAGCCGTGGAAATGCCTGGTCGATCACGACGGCGTGTTCGATGCACGCGCGATGTACTACGACACCGAAGAGCTGTGGTTCGAGGAAAAAGAGAACGGCGGCAC
>JBDTZX010000174.1:0-5784 GCA_040004895.1 Rhodanobacter sp.
CCGGTACCGGCGAAGGCATCAACCTGGGTATCTCGGCGGGCAAGTTCACCATCAGCCCCCGTTGATCCAGCGACATCGCTGCTTCACAAAGGGCGCCTCTTGGCGCCCTTTGTTTTTGAGCGCGTAGACTGAGAGAAATTTCACTCACGCTCCCAAGCTGGAGAACGTCGATGCGTCGTCTTTGCTGGTTCCTTGCGTTGTGCCTGTTGCTTGGCCTGGCATGGCCGGCGTGGGCGGGTACTGCTGCGGTGGGGCAGGCCGCGCCGGCGTTCCGTCTGCAGGACCAGAACGGTCACTGGCACACACCGGCGGACTTCCATGGTCGCTGGCTGGTGATGTATTTCTACCCGAAGGATTTCACTCCCGGCTGCACCACCGAGGTGTGCACCTTCCGCGACGATATCGCCAAGCTGCGCAAAGCCGGCGCGGATGTCGTCGGGGTGAGTCTGGATGATGTGAAATCGCACGCCGAATTCGCCCGGAAATATCACGTACCTTTCCCGCTGCTGGCAGATTCCGACGGTCATGTGGCAACGACCTACGGTGTGCTGTCATCACACATCGGAGCTCACTACGCCAAGCGCACGACCTTCCTGATCAATCCGCAAAGCAGGATCGCCAAGGTCTATGTGGATGTCGATCCGGAAAAGAATTCCGGGCAGGTGATGAGCGATCTGGCCGCGCTGAAGGCGGCTCCCTGATGTCGGCGGGCGCGCGCGCCGCGACACCGTCGGCTCGTCGGTTTGCCCTGTGGGGTATCGGCCCGTGGATCCTGCTGCTGCTCGCCGCGCTGGGTTGCCTGCAGTATTTCCAGCACGCGGAATATGTCTACATGGTCGCTGCCGTCCTGACCATGGTGATCTGCGGCGGCAGCATCCTGCGGCAGGCGTGGGCGCGACCTGGTCTGCAGGTGCTGGCGGTACTGCTCGCGGCATGGTCGCTGGTCACCGGCGTCCTCATGTTTCGTCAGTGGGATGCGTTCGCGCTGGCCCGGCAGCATGCACTTGCGCAGCCCCGGCTCGGCGACCTGGCGGTGTGGATGATCGATCGCGCCCAGCGGACCTGGCAAGTCGGGCTGGCGCTGAAGGCCATCGCGATTCCCTTGCTGTTGTGGCTAGCCTGGCAACTGGGCCGGCCGGCCGTACGCGAGCAGTTCAAGGTGTCTGCATTGAAACGCCCGAGTCACGGCATTCGGACGTAGAATTCGGCATCGTGGTCCACGGCGAGGTGCAGGGATGAAGCGCTGGCTGATTGCAAGTCTGTACATGGGCTGGTCGATAGCGGCAGTTGCCGCCGGACCCGAGTCGGCGAACAAGCACCTGCAGTCGAGCATGCTGGTGACCGGCTCGATCGTGGTGGCGCCCGATGGCAGCACACGGAGTTACACCCTCGATCAACGCGACAAGCTGCCCTCCTTCGTGGTCGATCTGATCGACAAGGGGACGCAGGCATGGAGGTTCATGCCCTCCTTGCTCGATGGCAAGCCGGTGGCTGCCAAAGCCGACATGAGCCTGCGCATCGTTGCCGAACGGGTTGACAAGGACCACATCTCGATCCGCATCGCCGGTGCACACTTCGGCCAGCAGACGGAAAGCAGCGGCGAATCCATCAGCATGAAGGAACGAGTCCAGCCCCGATATCCGCAGTCGGCGGTTGAGTCGCGCATCTCCGGCACGGTGTATCTGCTCATGCGCGTGGGGCGGCAGGGCCAGGTCGAAGATGCCGTGGCGCAGCAGGTCAACCTGCGCGCCATCGGCAATGCGCCGGAGATGAACCGCTGGCGCCGGGTGCTTGCCAATTCGGCGCTGGTCGCTGCGCGCAAATGGACCTTCATGCCGCCGATCAGGGGCAGGCATGTCGACGACAGATACTGGTACGCGCGGGTTCCGGTCGATTTCAACCTCAAGGTCAACGGTGTTTCGACGGGTCGCGGATACGGTCAATGGGATACCTATGTGCCGGGCCCGATCGAGCCGGTCATGTGGCCCGATCCGGACGGAATGATTTCCAGCAGTATCGACGCGCAACCCGACGATGGTGTCTACCAGCTGGATCGCGGTCTGCGTCTGGTCACGCCATTGAATGGCGTGTAACGCGCTGCCCCGGATAGGCGGATGGGTTCGTTGGGCTGCACATGCGTTGCTTTCAGGCCAACCGCATTCAGCACCGGTTGGCGCGTCTGCAGGTATCGCTGAACGACCTGATTCCGGAATTCATGCCATGCGCCATCGGTTGTCTCCTCTTGTTGCCCTGCTGATGTTGCTGCTGCCTTGTGCACAGGCGCAGGATCTGGCCGGAACCTGTCATGCCAGCAGCAGCTACGACGTCACGCTCAAAAGCGACAGCCTGTCGTTCGACCGTACCTCGCCCGCACCGTTCCACGTCGAGATCCAGCACGGAACCCTGCGTACGGATGGCGCTTCTGTCCTGCTCGGCGCGGAAGACCAGGATCGGCTGGCGCTGTTCGAGCGCGAACTGCGCGCTCTCGCTCCGCGGGTGCGCAAGGTTGCACAGAACGGAGTGGACATGGCGGTGCAGGCGATGCGCACCGAAGCAAGCAGTGTCGGGATGAGCGATGAAACCCGTGCCGAATTCGAGCGCCGCCTGAGCGTGCATGCGCGGGAGATCAAGCAGCGGATCGGCGTCAGCCAGAGCACACACGACTGGCAGGGCGATGCGGCCAATCAATATGCCAACCAGATCGCGGCCGATCTGGTGCCGTTGGTAGTCGCCGACATCGGCCAGCAGGCGGTCAGCGCCGCGCTGAGTGGCGACATGCAGACGGCCTCGGACCTGCGTGATCGCGCCAGCGGACTGGCGTCCGATCTGGAGCCACGCCTGCAGCGCCGCATGCAGGCGTTGCGGCCGCAGATTCAGGCGCTGTGCCCGTCGATCCAGCAACTGGCGGAACTGCAACAGGGCGTGCGGGGTGCCAACAGACAGCCGCTGAATCTGCTGCAGATTGGCCAGTAGCTCGCCGCGTCGGATACCGCTTGCGTCCCAATGCATGGCCACGGCCCACCGCGGGTTTATGTTCTGCTAAGTGGACGGGGAAGACGATGGTTGCCATTCCACTCAGAACGCCGGGAGGCCGCCATGCCGCCACGCGTAGCCAAATCCATCTGCAACGACCTGATCCGGCGCAGCATCGATCTGCGCAAGTTGTACCGTCATGCCGCCGCTGCGTGCGAGCCGGGGCTGCGAATGGTGCTGGGTGAGAATGCGCAGACGCTCGATCTGCTGATCGCCGACATGCAGGCACAGGTCGTGGCTGCGGGCGAGAAACCCTGCCGCCGTGGCAGCCACCTGGGTGTCGTGAAACAGCAGGCGGCGGAGCTGCTGGTGCGCATCGCGGCACGTCGGGACAACGCCTGGGTGCATGCACTGGCGCATCATGAGAGCAGCCTGCTGCATGCCTTCGAGGATGCCATTTCTGCCGCGCCCGCCGGATCGGCGCTGATGCTGCGCCGACAGTTACCGCGTCTGCGCAATATCCATCTGGACATGCACAACTTGAGTGGTACCGCGCGTTCTTGAGGAAGCGAGCATGCTGCCTGCGGCACAGGATGTCCTGGCGTTCTGGTTTGCCCGCGAAAATGCTGCACGCTGGTATGCAGGTAGCAACGCGTTCGACACGACCATCCGCCAGCGTTTCGGAAAACTGGCGCAGGCGGCGGCCGAAGGTCGTCTGGATGACTGGACGAAGACGGCATGCGGCTGGGTGGCACTGCTGATCCTGCTCGATCAGTTCAGCCGCAATCTGTATCGGAACGATGCCCGCGCATGGGCCCAGGACGTCAAGGCACAACGCCTGGCCTTGTCGGGGATCGCCAGCGGCGAAGATCGTCGCTTGCCGCCGTTGCAGCGTGTATTTGCCTACATGCCGCTGGAACATGCCGAGAGCGTTTCGTTGCAGCAGCACGCGGTGGCGCTGTTCGATGCCTTGCGTCGCGATGTGCCGGCCGGCGAGCGCAAGCGCTTCGACGAGTTCCACGACTATGCTGAAAAGCATTGCGCCGTGATCGAGCGCTTCGGCCGCTTTCCCCACCGCAATGCCGTGCTCGGCCGGCCGAACACGCCGGAGGAAGCCCATTATCTGGCCCAGCCCGGCGCCGGCTTTTGAAAGATTCGAACCAACGAGAGAGACATGCGACGTCTGCTTTTGATTCCGCTGCTGGCCTTCAGCCTCAGCGTCTGTGCGGGTGAAACCCTGCGGGTCGGCGCAGAAAGTGCTGACGGTGGGTGATACCGCCACGTACGCGATGGAACTGCTGGGAACGCCCGCGCACAAGGAACCGGTGGAAAATACCTACGGTGCGTTTCGAGGCGAGCGCTGGCAATATCCGCGCGGCCACGACCGCGTGGTCATCGTGACGATCCTCGCCGGCAAGGTGAGCAATATCGAGGAACGCGACAACCAGGGGAATGCCACCATTCGCCGATGACGCGGAAACGGCTTTCCGAACGAAACACCGACAAGGAGCACGTCATGCGCTGCATTCTCATCGTTGGACTGTTTTCAATGGCCGCCGTCGCCCAGGCGTCCAGCACGTTGCGCGTGGGCAATCGCGTACTGACCGCAGGTGACAGCAGCGAACGGGTGACCGAGCTGCTTGGCAAACCCTCATCGAAATCGCATCAACACAGTTCGCGTTCCGGCAGCAAGCGAAGCCGAGGTGTCCGCGTGGTGAACCGCGCCGATCAGGCGGGTGAGCAATGGCGCTATCGGCGCGACGGTCGCTCCATCGTCGTCACCATCGTCGATGGCCGGATCAGCGATATCGAAGACCACCAGCTCTAGGCAGACCATCAACAGCGGCCTGCACCCTCGATGCCCGCGTGGACCTGGTCGGACATGACCAATGGCCAGGCATGACGCTTGGCCCATGCGGCGCTGCCGCCGCGGGTTAAACCTTGTGAACAGGTGCCGCATCCAAGCGCCATGGACATTCCGTCCGACTCAGGGAAACGATCATGCGCACTGGCATTCCGGCAATGGTTTTCGCGATGGGCCTGGCGTTGAGCGCACAGGCGCCTGCCGGGGGCATCCAGATCAACGCCGACCACTGCGGATTCGACACCAGTTATGACGTGCAGGCCAGGCCTGACGGTATTGCCTTCGTGCGCGCCGATGGTCATCCGGGCCGGGTCTTCATGCACGACGGCCAGTTGCGGATCGACGGCCGGCGCGTCGACCTCGGCGCCGAAGACGCAACGCGGTTGCGGCAATACGAACAGGACGTGCGCGCGCTGTTGCCGGAGATGGCCGATGTCGCGCAGCAAGCCTTGGGTATCGCGTTCGACTCACTGACCACCGTGGCTGCGACGTTCGGCAGCAATGCCGATGATCGCGATGCGCTGGTCAAGCGACTCCGTCAGATCCATCGCGAAGCGCTGGTCAAGCTCGACAACGGGATCAGCAGCGACCACTGGAACGAACACGGTTTCGAAGATGCCATCGAGACACAGGTGGAAAACGCTGCCAACGAACTGGCCAGTTCAGTCAGCGGAAGCGTGCTGGCGTCGCTGGTGACTGGAAAGACCAGCGAGCTGGAAGCGCGTGCCAACTCGCTGGACTCATCGATCGACAAGGAAATGACCATGCGCTCGGGCAAGCTGGAAGCCCGGGCGAAGATGCTGTGCCCGCGCCTTGCCGAACTGGAGCAGCTGCAGCAACAGCTTGATTTCCGGCTTGCCGATGGGTCGCGACTGCAACTGCTTACCCGGGAGCACGATGGCAGGCACCGCCGGGATGCCGATCAGCAGGTGACCCGGCGCTGAGAA